>JBBRUB010000327.1:0-5092 GCA_038248175.1 Cytophagales bacterium
CCAGTAATTAGCCGTACCCACACTACCGTCGCTCCGCCGGAAACCCCGGAAGGCAGCATCGCGGTAGTTCGATACGTCGGGAGCTACCCAGTCGTGCTGACTGTCGCGCACAACAAGCGGACTGGCCGCGTGTTTGGTGTTGAACGTTGTGAGCCAACTTCCTTTCAAGATGGCGATCTGGGCCTTGCCAACGAGCACGCCGTACATGGTAATGGCATCGCCTGGGGCAAAGTCACGGGCAGCAAATTTATGCTTGGCCGGAATAGCTTCGGTCAGGGCGTACGCTTCGCCGTCGAGCAGGTGTGTTTCGCCTTTTTCGAGGTCGGTCAGGGCTACAACGACGGTATCGGCGGGATGGACTTTGAGGAGTTTCATTTGATGTGTTTTTTTTCGCCACAGAGATGCACCAAGGCGCACAAAGACTCACAGAGTTTTTCAAGAACAAAGAGACTTTTCTCCCGCACCGGTGTAACTCCGTGCGTCTTGGTGCATCTCTGTAGCGAAAATTCTTTACTCTTTCCCGCTGCCCAGTTTACCGGGTTTGGGCGTCTCCGTAGTGGGTTTGGGGTTCTTGACGTAATTATCCAGCCAGCCGTTCATTTCCCAGAGCATGTGCAGCAGACTTTCTTTGGCCGTGTAGCCGTGACTTTCGTAGGGTAGCAGCACCAGTTTGCTGGTGACGCCAAAGCTCTTCAAAGCCGCGTAATACCGCTCTGACTGAATGGGGAACGTACCGGTGTTGTTATCGGCCTCGCCGTGTACGAGCAGGATGGGTGTTTTCACCTTGTCTGCATTCATAAACGGCGACATCTGGTTATAGATATCGGGGGCCTGCCAGTAAGTACGCTGCTCATTCTGGAAACCAAACGGCGTCAGCGTCCGGTTATAGGCGCCACTTCGGGCAATACCGGCTTTGAACAAGTTACTGTGCGTGAGCAGATTGGCAGTCATAAATGCGCCGTAGGAGTGGCCACCCACCCCCACCCGACCGGCATCCACAACGCCGAGCCGCACGCCCTCGTCAATGGCGGCTTTGGCACTGCTCACGAGTTGTTCCACGTAGGTATCGTTCGGCTCTTTGGTCCCCTCACCCACAATTGGAATGCTGGCGTTATCCAGAACGGCATAGCCCATAGTCACGAACGCAGCAGCGCCCCAGTAGCTGATTCGGTTGAACTGGTACGGCGACCCAGATACCTGCCCTGCCGCTTCTTTGCTCTTGAACTCGGCGGGGTACGCCCACAGAAACGTGGGTAGTGGCCCATCTGATTTTTTGTAGCCTGCGGGCAGGTACAGCGTAGCGGTCAGGTCCACGCCGTCGGCGCGTTTGTAGCGGAGCTGTTGTGTCTGAACGCCTTTCAACTGTGGATACGGATGCGGGAACTGCGTTACCTGCATGGGGGCAATGCGGGCTTTCAGGTTGCGTACGAAGTAGTTCGGGTTCTCGTCGGGGGTTTCGCGGGTGGTCAGGATTACCTGCCGCTGGGCGTCGATGATAGCCACGGGACGCTCGAAGTACGGAGCCGCTGACCGCCACAGTTCGCGGGTCTGGCCGGTTTTCAGGTTCAGCACACTCACAAACGGACGGTCGCCCTCGGGCGAAGCACCCTGACTGTTGAGCAGCATGATTTCGTTGTTGGGCAGCAGGTTCAACACCTCGCGACCGTATTGATTATGGCGCATGTCGGGCTGGCCGGGGTAGCCGTAGCGGTCTTCGTACGAGCGGTCAAAGAGGACTTTGGTCTGCCAGTTGGCGGGGTTCACGGTTTTAGTGAGTTGTTTGCGCGTCTGCCACCAGCGTTCGGTGGCTATGGCCGTGTTTTCATTGCCCCAGTCAAACCCCTCGAGCCGGAACTGAGCCGCGTAAATCTCCTTCGGCTGGGCAATAAACGGCGCGTCGATCAGATAAACTTTGTCGCGGATGTCGGCCTGTACTTTGGGATTACCTTTGTCCTGCGCTACGGTATAATAGACCGAAGCAGGAGCGTCGGCCCGCCAGCCAAAATCACGCGGGCCGGAGGGTGCGCCGTCGGGGCTGTACGGCACGTTTTCCTGCAACGGCCCATCGTTCAGCGTCTTCACCAGATTGCCACTGATGGCAAAAATATCGGTACGGAGCGGAAAACGGTAAACCGGTACCAGATACGAAAACGGCGCGTGTACGGTCTCGATCATCACATATTTCCCGTCCGGCGAGGGGTCGGCAGATGCGATAATGCCGGGCTTACCAATGAGCGTCATTTTACCGTCGAGATCAATTTTGACAACCTGCGCCGTGGTATAATAGGCAAACAGCCGCTCATCGGACGGGTTTTTCAGCAAATCCTGGTACGTGGGAGCCTGGCCGCGCTGCCCGCCCGTGTTGGCCTGCGTGGTTGGCCCAACGGGTACGCGGCTGATGTCCGGCACGTTGCCAATGCCCGCCGGAACGGTTTTGGCAATCAGGCTGCGGCTGTCGGGCAGCCACCGGAACGGGCTGCGCATGGTGGCGTTCAGGGCCACGCTGCCCACCCGCTGCGCTTTGGCAGTAGCTACGTTGGCTACATAGAGGTCGATGTGGCTGTCGGTGCTGTTGGCGAAGGCGATTTTCTGGCAATCCGGCGACCACTGCACGTTGCTGATGAGCGGCTCTGGTGGCAGTCCGGTGATGGTCACTTCATCATTACCGGCTATCTTTTTCAGTTTCAGGCCCGTGATGTAGCGCGTGCGGCTGGGGCCGTTGTTGGCTGGGTTCATCCGCAAACCAGCCAGCTTGAGTTCGGGCTGGGCCAGTTCGGCGATGCCGGGGGCCGACGCCTGTTCCAGAATCAGCATCATGTCGCCTTTGTCGGACAAGCTCACGCCCGGCGTGGGTGGTATCGTCACCAGATCGGCCAGCGCTTTGGGCGGGGTCTGATACACAGGGGCGTCCTGAGCCTGTAGGGAGTGAAGGATAAAGAGTTGAAGTACGAGAGCCAGACACAGGAGTCGGCAGCAGCAGAACGGTTGTTTCATTAGCAGGTCGATTTGGTTAGTTGACCCACTAAATACGTCATAAAAACGATAACTTGCTTTCTGCTCAGTCTCGACACCCTATAATTAAACCTGTTCATATTTATTTTTCATTCAGTTTTCGCTCAACATATTACACGTATTGCCTGTTACGCTGTTTATGCATTCCGATTTTACTAATCCTTCTGCTACCTCCCCCGCTTCTGATCTGCTCGAGAGTATCCTCAATACATCGCTCAATGGCATCATTGCCTATGCATCCGTGCGCGACAAGTCAGGCACTATCATTGATTTCCGGGCCATAACCATCACCCGAGTGGCGCAGCAGATGTTGCACCTGCCCGATACTGAGCCCGGCTGGCGGTTGCTGGCCCTATTTCCCACCGCACTTACAAATGGCACGTTTGCACGGTACGTTCAGGTCGTTAATACCGGTAAGCCGGGCCGGTTCGAGATCAGTGGTGATACCTGTTACGACGTGTCAGCGGTGAAACTCAACGATGGGTTCGTGGCCACCTTCATCGACATCACCTCCGAAAAGCAGGCTTCAGCCGCCATTAATGAGCAGAACAAACTATTGAATAGCATCCTGAATACCTCGCTCAGCAGCGTACTCCTGTATGAAACCGTTCGCGATGAGACCGGCCAGATTCAGGATTTTCAGCTGATGATGACCAGCCCAAGAGCCGAAGCAGAGATCAAACACCACTTCAGCGAAACTGCCCATAACCGTACGCTGCTGACCATAAATCCTGAATCCCGCCGGATGGGGCAGTTCGACCGATACGTGGACGTCGTGGAAACCGGACAGGGAATACGCCGGGAACACTTCTACGCTAATATCAATGCCTGGTACGATACGACTATCACCCCGTCGGGCAATGGGGTGGTGATTACAGCTACCAATATTACGGCGCAAAAACAGGCGCAGCAGGAACTGGAGCAACAGGCCGATCTGCTACAGAATATACTGACCGGCATTCTACTGCTCGAACCCATCTATCAGGATGATGGCACCGTAATGGATTTCCGCATCCTGAGCGCCAACCGGGCCGCCGGCACCCTTACCAATACCGACTCCGATACAATTGTGGGCCAGACCATGCTGGCCGTATTTCCCACCTATAAAAACCTGGGGTTCTTTGATCTTTATCGCGATGTACTGGAAATCGGCCAGCCCCGACGAAGGGAAATTCTTTATGAAGATGATAAACGCAACGACTGGTTTGAGGTGCTGGTGGTGAAACAGGGCAACAACGTAGGACTGACCTATACTAAAACAACAGATTCCCGGCTGGCTCAGCAACGACTCCAACAGGCCGCCAATGACCTACAGGGCGTTATTGACCAGTCGCAGACGGGCATTTTTGTCTTTAGTCCAGTCTATGACGACCGGGGCATACACGTTGATTTCCGCTTCAAAACCATCAACCGCATGGTGGCCGCGCTGATCGGACAAACGCCCGACGTGCTGATAGGGCAGGTGGCATCGGACTGGTTTACGAGTTACCGCGAAACGGGGCTTTTCGACCGCTACAAACAAACGCAGCTTACCGGCGAAGAACAGCGTTTCGACATCAATTATACCGTCGATGGCTTCGATGTCTGGTTTGACGTGCATTCGGTCAGGTTCGGCAACGACGTACTGGTTACGTTTACCAACTATTCTGACCTGAAACGGGCGCAGTTGGCCGCCGAGAAACTGGCCCTCGAAACATCAAGAACGGCCAGTATGCTCGACAGCGTACTGAACGGCTCCATCAACGGGATTATGTCGTTCGAGGCTATCCGCGACGAAGCCGGTACGATTACCGATTTCCGCTTCAAAACCATCAACGAGGCCAGCGAACGCATTGTGGGAGTGTCTGCCGAAACAATGCTTGAAAAAGAAACACTGCTTACCATTTTTCCGGGCAATGTGGAATCGGGCTTGTTTGCCAAATACGTCTACACCGCCCAAACCGGCGAACCAACCCGCACGGAGGTATATTACCAGGCAGACGGGCTGGATTTCTGGCTCGATGTGTCAGCGCAGAAACTCGGCGATGGCTTTGTAGTCACGTTTACCGACACGACCCTTCTAAAGCGGGCGTCGCAGGCG
>JBBRUB010000328.1:0-5085 GCA_038248175.1 Cytophagales bacterium
ATGGGCCGAAACTAACGATGGGTTTATCGGGGGTGAAGGTAGCAAACCGTTGCAAATCAGCAGTCCGCTGGCCCGGCGGCTGGTGCACAAATGGCGCAGCGAAGAAGACGCCATCATGATCGGTACCAACACCGCCCGGGCCGATAATCCGCGCCTGAACGTGCGGCTCTGGCCCGGAGAGACTGGGAGAAATCCAACCCGTATTGTGATTGACAGGCAGTTGCAGCTATCGCCCGCCTTATACCTGTTCGATGACTCGCAGCCCACGCTGGTGTATAATTTGCTGAAAACCGAAACCACTGGCCAAACCCATTACGTACAGCTCAACTGCGAGGAGCCGTTTCTGCCGCAACTCCTGACCGACCTGTACGAACGGCGCATTCAGTCAGTATTGGTCGAGGGTGGCACAACGCTGCTCAACTCGTTCATCGACGCAGGTTTGTGGGACGAAATGCGGGTATTGCGCAATCCAATGATGGCTGGCAGCGGTGTTGTCGCACCGAGAGTGCGTGGGCGGCTCACAAACCGGACAATGATTGGCGAAGACGAATGGTCAACGTACCGGCCTTAGACCGGCGATTCGCTCTGCAAAATCGCGGTCATCGTCTGCATATTCACGTCCTCGTCAAAAATGGCCGGAATTGGAATCACGAAACCCGGTACCGCGAAACTACGGATATGCCCCTCGCCGGATTTTAGAATCAACTGGTATTCGCCATCGACCAGATGATATTGCTCGACGTAGCTTTCGTCAGCGTCGATAATCCAGTATTCTTCAACCCCGTGCGCCTGATAGTCGGTGTACTTGATGCCTCGGTCACGTTTGGCAGTGCCATCCGATAAAACTTCAACAACGAAATCAGGGGCCGGGAACAGTGTTTGTTTCCTGCTGAACTGATCTGCCTTCTCCCGACCGAAGAAGCAGATATCCGGCTCATAGTCATTGCGCGTCAGGGCCGTCATAATTTTCTCGACACCCACAAAGCCCAGCTTGTGCCGCCGGACGTGCACATTCAGAAGTTGGTAGAGAAAACCGGTGCATTCGTTGTGCACCTTCTTGACGGGCGAGTGCATGATGATCTCGCCGTTGATGAATTCGTATTTGAACTCGTCGGTAATGTCGTTGTAAAACGCTTCGCGCTTCTGGCGTTCTTCGTGCAGTGCGGCTTCTATTTGCTGTACGATGAGGTACGCATCGGGGTATTCTAAAACCTGCTCAACAATGGCGTGGTGCATGATCTGGAGATTTAGAAAAGCTAAGATACAAGTATATCATCAACGGACTTTCTCGCTATCCAGACACCTTTTACGATTAATTTGTCGTCCAGCCGAACCAGATTTGCTACGTAACCCGGCGCGATTTTCCCGATTTCGTTACCCATGCCAATCACGTCAGCGGGTATTTCGGTGGCTTTCCGCAAGACGTCAATGAGGGGCAACCCCGCCTTTTCTACGCACACCCGAACGCAGTCGATGATTGACAGGGCCGATCCTGCCAAGTTGCCCGCGTCGTTCACGTAGCGTCCGGGGCCATTGGTGTCGGGTTCGTAATGCACCACAAATTCGCCCAGCGAAAAGGCCGCGCGGGGCGATGGCCCACCCGCATAGCTGGCAAAAAGTGCGTCGGAAATCAGAAATAGCCGATCCCCCAGAATCTTGTGCGCAATGCGAATGGTAGGTGGGTAGCAGTGGTAGCTGTCGGCCACGAGACTGACCCGCACCGTTGGATGGTCAAAAATGGCCCCCACTACGCCCGGTTCGCGGCTTTCATAGCCCCGCATGGCGTTGTAGAGGTGCGTACCCAGCGGCATAAAACCCGTGTTCAGGGCGTCCGTAGCCTGTTGATACGTAGCGTTCGAGTGGCCAAGCGAGAGCCGGGTGTTGGCGTGTTTGAGCCGGTTGATGGTGTTGAGCTGCTCCGTTGTCAGAATTTCCGGCGCGAGGGTCAGGATGCGGATGGCGTCGGCGTTTTGGCTGAACAGCGTGTCGAGTTCACCGTCGGCGGGTGTTCTGACGTAAGCCGCGCTGTGGGCACCGCGCTTGATGGGGTTGAAATACGGACCTTCGATGTGGATGCCCGGCACGCCAAACGGGTTTTCGGCCCGCACGGTCTGCACGGCGGCAGTGGCCTGCATCATCACATCGAGCGACGTTGAATGGATGGTGGGCAGCAGCGTGGTGGTGCCGTTGCGGAGATGCGTATCGTAAATATGCCGGACAGTTTCGGGCGTGGGTGTCTCGTTCAGAAACTGCTCGTAGCCGCCGTACAGCTGCAAGTCGATTAGCCCCGGCACGAGGTAATCGCCTTGTAGGTCTATGATCGTATCGGTGGCGTTTTCGGGGAGTTCGGCGGTGGTAATTTCCTGGATGCGTCCGTTGTTGGTTAGGACGGTGGCGTTGGCGAGCCAGCCGGAGCCGGTAAAGACGGTAGCGTTGATGAAATGATTCATGCCCAAAACTACCCGAAATTTCGTTGTTTTGCGGCATTGTTTCGTATCATTGAAAACCGACCTGCCGTTGAAATCCGTTCGCTTAACGCCCCCCGCCAATCCCGTTCACGCCACTATTCCGCTGGCCTCGTCCAAAAGCGAAAGTAACCGCGCCCTTATCATCGACGCCCTGACCGGCTTTCGGTGTGTGCTCCAGAACCTCGCTGCCGCCCGCGATACGCAGACTATGATCCGGCTGCTGAAATCGCTGGAGACTACCGCCGATGTGCTGGATGCTGGAACGACCATGCGGTTTCTGACGGCGTATTTTTCGGTAACGAATCAGCAGAAAGTCATGACCGGTACCCCGCGCATGTGCGAGCGGCCCATCGGAATTCTGGTCGATGCCCTCAGGACGCTCGGTGCCGACATAACGTATCTGAAAAACGAAGGCTACCCACCCCTGCAACTCAGCGGTTTCTCGCCCTCGACAACCAACCAGCTCAGTATGCGGGGCGACGTAAGCAGTCAGTATGTATCGGCCTTGTTGATGATTGCCCCCAAACTGCCCAACGGGCTGGAAATCACGCTGACGGGTCCGGTTGGGTCGCGCCCGTATATCGACATGACTATCGAGCAGATGCGCCATTTCGGGGCCGACGTAACGACGGACTGGGATGCCAAAACGATTACTGTCGCGCCAAAACCGTACCAGCCCACCACCTACGCCATCGAATCGGACTGGTCGGGGGCGAGTTACTGGTACAGTGTACTGGCCATGGCCAATGACCCAACCGCTGAACTCGAACTGCTGGGCCTGAAAGCAAAATCCTTGCAGGGCGATAGTGCCATTGTGGACATCATGCGGCCTCTCGGCGTAGAAAGCCACTTCACCGACCGGGGCGTCACGCTCACCAAACGACCCGCCGAACCGGCCCTGACTTGGGACTTTACCGACTGCCCCGACCTCGCGCAGACTGTTGCTGTGTGCGCGGCCATGACCGGCACCGTCCTAACATTGACGGGTATCGAAAGCCTGAAAATCAAGGAGACCGACCGCGTACTGGCCCTGCAAACCGAACTCCAGAAACTCGGTGCCGAATTGGTTGAAATCGAACCGAACCACCGCTACGAAGTGCGCCAGGTGCCCGGCGCAGCGAGTGAGACGATACCCGTTATCGATACCTACGATGACCACCGCATGGCGATGGCGTTTGCGCCCGTAGCGATGCGCCGGGAAATCGTGATCGACGAGCCGGGCGTAGTAGCCAAATCCTATCCCAGCTTCTGGGATGACATGGCGCGGGTAGCAACCGTCGGGTTTACGGTCTGATATTTTCGTAATTCGTCAGTTTGGTTGCGCGTTTCGTCAGCAACAGGCTGGCGTTGGTGTTGGACTTTTGTGGTGTACTAAAAAATACCGCATGAATACGACATCAGGAAAACAACCCCATACGCTCGTACTGGGCAGTACCGGCAGCATCGGTTACGCCGTAGCGGCCAATCTGCTGGCCCGGCAGTTGCCCGTAACCATTCTGGTACGCAACCGTGCCAAAGCCGATTTCTGGGGGCCAAACGTCCTGAACGAAGGCGTAAAACCCATTTTCGTGAACGCTCTGGTGGGTAAAGCCATGCCCTGGCTCGTCAACATCGACATTCCTCATCAGGCGGTTTACACGCCCGATGCCGCCGAAATTATTGTCCGGCTCATACTGCGAGGCCCCGAAAACGCCTACGCGGTCTGGCATTACGGTGGTAGTACGGTCCCGTCTATGCGGTCGTGGTTCGGCCAAATCAGCGACCTGACGGGTAAACCGCTCAAAACGCGGGTTTACAGCCGGTTCATCATCAGCGTACTGGGCCTGTTTATGCCGGTATTGCGCGAGGTAAAGGAAATGCTGTACCTCTACGAAAACACCATCCTGCTCAACGATGACAAGGTACGTGTCGCTTTGCCTGATTTCCAGTCCACATCCATGAAACAGGCGTTAACCGAAACACTGGACTGGTTTCGGAAGTACGAGGTGAAATAGAAGGGGGAGTTAGGGGGGGGGGGGACGCTTTGGGGGTTGGCGGAGGTGGGGAATTCGTTGGTCGTCCAGCCCGTTACAAATGCCCAATTGAAAATATAAAGTCGGAGTTAACAACTAAAAGCCAAATCTATGAATATTTGCCCGAACCGCTGCTTTTGCAACTACTTATGATAGTGGTTCGTGCCTTTTTTCTTCTTATTTTTCTCATTTTAAAAAGTTTAGTTCTTCTGATAGGCCACTTAAAAAATTGAATTTTAATTTGTTCTATTTTAACCTATAATTAATGTTTTCGGGTTTTGTGAATCGTTTCTAAAATTTAAGCGCAGCCTCCAGGCTTTTTAGCTTATCCGGAATTTTATTGAGTGGTAAAACGAAATCAGTAAAGCCTGCTGCCTGAGCGTGGAGCGGCATTTGGTCAACTTCGGCAGACATATCCTGAGCAAAGGTTGTTCCGCCGTTGGCTTTGATATGCTTGCAGCCCACTGTACCATCGCCATCATATCCCGAAAGGATAATACCTACAGCCCTTGCACCCATTTCATTTGCCAGGGAAATGAAAAATAAATCTACTTGTTTGTTCCTGCCAATGCGAGGTGAGATTACTTTGAAGCTATAGTTATCCA
>JBBRUB010000329.1:0-5078 GCA_038248175.1 Cytophagales bacterium
CACCTGAACAGGCAAAATAAGTTAGGGCATTCTTCCTACGCTCAACGGCTATGGGTAGCCGAAACTTTTCCAAAAAACGGCCTGTTTAATCAGTTACGAACTATGGAAAAAACAAACCTGCACCCGACTGAAACGCCCGCCGAAACCGCCGTTTTGGTAGCCCTCATTACCCAGAAACAAAGCGCCGACCAGACCAAAGAATATCTGGACGAACTGGCGTTTCTGGCTGAGACATCGGGCGTTATCACAAAAAAAACCTTTACTCAGAAACTTGAGCGGGCCGATATCCGCACCTTCGTGGGCAAAGGTAAGCTTGAGGAGATTCAGACCTACATCCGCGAAAATCCGGTCGATATTGTCATTTTTGACGATGATCTCACCCCTGCTCAGGTCCGCAACCTCGAAGCCGAACTTGTCGATATCAAAGTGCTGGATCGTAGTCTGCTGATCCTGAACATATTCTCGATGCGGGCGCAAACGGCGCAGGCACGGGTACAGGTCGAGCTGGCACAGTACCAGTACATGTATCCCCGGTTAACCCGCATGTGGAGCCACCTAACCAGCCAAAAAGGCGGAGTAGGTATGCGCGGACCGGGTGAGAAAGAACTCGAAACCGACCGCCGGATCGTGAAAGACCGGATTTCGTTTCTGAAAGAGAAACTCGCAAAAATTGACCGGCAGAGCCAGACGCGCCGGAAAGAGCGCGACCGGCTGGTGCGGGTAGCGCTGGTGGGCTACACCAACGTAGGCAAGTCAACGCTGATGCGGACACTGGCCAAGACCGACGTCTTCGCCGAAAATAAACTCTTCGCCACGGTTGACTCAATAGTGCGAAAGGTAACGCTGGGCAACATCCCGTTTCTACTGACCGACACCGTTGGGTTCATCCGTAAGTTGCCGACCACGCTGATCGAATCGTTTAAATCGACGCTGGACGAAGTCCGCGAAGCCGATATTCTGCTGCATGTGGTGGATGTATCGCACCCGAATTTTGAGGAACAGATCGAAGTCGTAAATACCACGCTGGCAGAGATTGATGCCGCTGATAAGCCAATGGTTCTGGTATTTAATAAGATGGATCAGTTTGTGGCCAAAGAAGAGTGGGCCGCAAAAACCACCCTCGCCATTGCGGGCGACGATGCCGACCCGGACAACGATGCGTTCCTGCCCGACGTGGAGGTACCCGTTGCCGAGCGTAAGCAAAACGCGCTGGAATACCTGAAACGAACCCACCTCAGCCACAAAGCCGATTATGTAGCGTTCATCTCGGCCCAAACCGGGGAGAACGTGGGCGAGTTGCGCGAGTTGCTGTACGATCTTGTAAAAGAGAAGCATTACTTCATCTATCCAAACTGGGTAAGCGTACCGCTGTCGGAAAGTGCCGAGTATGGCGACGGTTTGGCAGGCTGAGCCTTTTTTGGCACTTTTGCAGGGTAGTTTGGTCCCGTAGTTCAACGGATAGAACCGGAACGCCGGACCGAGACGTTGCCTAAACGTTAGATACGGGTTCGTAGCGCAGAAAGTAAAAATGGTCCCGTAGTTCAACGGATAGAATAGACGTTTCCTAAACGTTAGATATGGGTTCGATTCCCGTCGGGACCACCACTGAATATGAATAGCCGTTGACTATCAAATAGTTGACGGCTGTTATTTTTTTCAGAGATGCATAAGGGGACGCTTCAAATCAAAGAAAGGCTACTCCGACCTTACCGGTGCCGCTCCACGCCGACCTGCTCGCAAAATTCCAGCACGGGGCAGGTAGAGCAGCGCGGCAGCGTTCCTGTGCAGAGGTGCTTGCCAAATGGCATTAGCAGCCGGTTAATGTCCCTCCACTGGTTGCGCGGTACCTGCTTTTCCAGAATTTTTAGGGTTTGTTCAGGGGTTTTGGTTTGTACATAGCCCCAGCGGTTCACCACCCGATGCACATGCACATCTACGCTGATGGCGGCCTGTCCGGTAGCTACGCTGAGGGCTAAATTGGCGCACTTCGGCCCGACTCCTTTCAACGAGGTCAGCGTGTCGAAATTGGCGGGAAGGTTGCCGCCAAACTCATTCATAATCCGTTCGGCAATGCCCCGCATGGTGTACGCCTTCTGCTCAGGGTAGGTCGTGCCGTACAGGAGTTGGGTCAGCGTCGGGATGTCGAGGGTTAGCAGTTGTCCGGGTGTCCGGGCCGCTTCGAACAGTCGCAGCGATACCGGAATAGTGGTTTCGTCGAGGGTACGGATGGAGACGATGCACGAGATAAGCTGCTCGAACAGGCTACTGTAGCCACGCTCGGCCAGCTCAAACATAGCTGCTTTTGGGTAAGGCGCAATGGCCGTTCCGATACGGTCGAGGACAACGTTGAGGTCGAAGTTGGGTTTCATACAGACAACAACACGACCTTTGCCGATATGTCACAAAAATCCACCGAACAACCCGGCCCCAACGCGCCAGAGCTGGTTGTAGCCCGCTACGTGGAGGATCTCGCCTGGCTCCGAAAACGGCCTGAAAATCTGCGCGTTACGGTCTATGATAAGAGCGGCACTGATGCCGCCACCTCAGGCGTAACCACGCTGTATCTGCCCAATACAGGCCGGGAAGCCCATACCTACCTGCACCACCTTGTGAGCCGATACGACACGCTGGCCGACTGGACCATTTTCTGCCAGGGCAAACCCTTCGATCACGCCTTCGACTTCAAGAAAACCCTGCGCCATTTCGCCGACAATCTCATTCCTGCCAACCCGTCGGGTTTTTACTGGCTGGGCCACCTCATCGACACCGATGATAACCGGGGCGACCGGCTGTTTCGACCCTGGAGTAAAAACGAAGACGGGCGCGGGCTTACTATGACGGGGTTTCACCGGGCCGTGTTTGGCACGGACGGGCCGGACACCTATACGTTCGTGCTGGGGGGGCAGTTTGCCGTGCATCGCAATGTAATCCGACAACGCCCGCTGGCCTTCTATGAGCAGGCCCTGGCGGTTTCAATTGATTTCCCCGACGCGGCCCATTGCTACGAACGAAGCTGGGACCGCATATTTGGCGTATCGGGTATTGATCCAATCTGGCTGGCGGGTCGGCAAACGGTGTACCTCAAGCTAATGCGGCATCAGACCGAGCCGTAACACAACAGGCGGGAAAGCATCTCAAAGAGACCTCACCCGCCTGTTGTGTTACGGCTTCTGAACGCAGCGTTCTTATTCGTCTTTATCTTCTTTCTTACGGCTCTTGTTGGGATCGCGTTTCGTAACGAGGTCGCCTTCTTTGAGCTTCTTGGATACGGCAATGAAGGGGCCGGATATAATCTGCTCGCCTGCTTTCAGACCCGACGTAATCTGGATGTTCTCGAAATCGCTGATGCCGGTTTTTACTTCGCGCTGTGTGGCTTTGCCAGCTACGTTAACAAACACAAGTTCTTTAATCTCGGCTTTCTTTTCGGTTTGATTCGCCGGTTTTTCAATGACCGTACCACTACGCTGCTCTTCTGGTTCTTCCTTCTCCTCGTCAACGCTACGAGTCGTTACGGCGGCAATCGGCACGGCCAATACACCTTGCCTGCGGTCGGTTATGACCTCTACCGATGCCGTCATACCCGGTTTGAATGGATAGCCTTTTTTATCTTTTTGGGCCAGCAAATCTTCATACGAACTGTTCAGGATTTTTATTTTCACCTCAAACTCCGTCACCGCGTCTGCCGAAAGAGCCGATGCAGCCGCGCCCGTCAGGCCGTTGGCGGTGTTGGCTACCTCATAAACCAAACCCTTAAACTTCCGGCCCGAGGTGGTATATGAATCCACGTCGATGTCGGCGGTGTCGCCGAGGGATACGCGTACAATGTCGTTCTCATTTACATTCACCCGCACTTCCATATTTTGTAGGTTGGCAATGCGCATAATTTCCGTACCGGCCATCTGCGACGTACCCACCACGCGTTCGCCAAGTTCAACGTTCAGTTTGGAGACGGTGCCGTTTACGGGCGCATAGATCGTGGTTTTGCGCAGGTTCTCCGTAGCGTCGCGCAGACCGGCTTCGGCACTTTTAATGCCAAACTCAGCCGCCCGTACGTTGGCATTGGCCGATTCTACTTCCTGCTTCGCCACGTTGTAATTGGCTTCGCTCGTTTCCAGATCAGCCGAGGAAATTACCTTGTCGGCATACAGTTTTTTATTCCGCTCAAAATCTGCTCTGGCCCGAATCAGCCGCGCACCTGACTGCGCTACGGCGGCTTTAGACTGCTCTCGCTGCGCCCGGTTCTGGTTTACCGTGGCCCGCGCCCGCGCCAGCAACGACTCGTAGTTGTCGGGGCGGATACGTACCAGCAACTGCCCGGCCTTAACGGGGTCGCCCTCGTTGACGTACAGACCAATGATTTCACCCGACACGTCGGGGCTGATTTTCACTTCTACCTGCGGCTGTATCCGGCCCGAGGCCGTAACCCGTTCGGTAATATCGGTTTGTTTAACATTGGCAAAGTCCACTTCGGTCATGTCGGGTTTACCGATCAGACCCGTTTGTTTGGCTGCCACCAGTCCAACAATCAGCAGGACAACAACCCCGCTCAATATCCACCAAATCCGGTTCGATTTCTTTTTCATAATTAATGAGTGAATGAGTGAGTGAATGAGTAAATAGTGCTGGCGCGTGTACACTGCTACCGGAGGTTATTCACTCACCGAAACGTTGGACCGTTACTCATTCGCAATTTTAAAACGTAAGGGGTTTATTCTGGTAAAAGTCTAAAATCTTGATGCGAAAGACGTAATCGTACTTGGCCTGCACGAGACTGGCGCGGGCACGGTCAACGTTGGTTTTGGCGATGCTATACTCCACGGCGTTGATCGACCCGGCATTTAACCGGCTTTCCGATGCAGCAAACGCCTGCTCCAATGCCTGCACCTGCGCCTGCGTAGCCTGGTAGCGGTTGCCTGATGCCACTAAGTTAGCATAGGCGTTTTCGATGTTCTGCCGCAACAGCAACCGCGTATTATCGGCCTGTAGTTCAGACACCTGCTTATTAATCTGCGCCGTCTGTACCCGGTTACGCACCTGAAAACGGTTGAAAATAGGTATCTGCAACGACAGGCCCACTG
>JBBRUB010000330.1:0-5074 GCA_038248175.1 Cytophagales bacterium
CAAAAAACTCGGCGGCATTGTGGTGGTCCATGAAAATCGGGGGCTCAACCCCTACATCGAGGATGTGGCCCGCCGGGCGGCTCTGGCGGGGTTTGTCTCGATTGCGCCGGACGCGCTGACGCCACTGGGCGGCTATCCCGGTACCGACGATGCCGGTCGTACACTGCAAAGCAAGCGGGACAAAAACGAAATGCTCGAAGATTTTATCGCGGCCCATGACTACCTGAAAAGCCACAAGGCCTGTAACGGGAAAGTAGGTGTTGTCGGCTTTTGCTTTGGCGGGGGCATTGCCAACCTGATGGCCGTTCGTTTGCCCGCGTTGGCGGCCTCCGTACCGTTTTACGGGGGGCAACCACCAGTCGAAGACGTTCCTAAAATCCAGGCCCCGCTGCTGATTCACTATGCCGAACTGGATACCCGCGTCAACGAAGGCTGGCCCGCCTACGAAACCGCGCTGAAAGCGAATGGAAAACCGTACACGGCTCATGTATATCCGAACGTCAATCACGGTTTCCATAACGATACCACGCCCCGCTACGACAAAGCCGCTGCCGAACTGGCCTGGCAACGAACCATTGATTTCTTCACCGCAAAACTGGCCTGAGACCGGCAACAGACTCAACGAAGACAATGTGTGTATCGGGCAAGCATAGCGTTTTGCCCTACCTTTGCGGGTATGTTGCAACGGGTGCTTCGGCTTTATCGGAATGCGTATTCGGGTTTGTCGCCGATGGTGTGGCTGCTGGCGGGCGTCATGCTCATCAACCGCTGCGGTACGATGGTACTGCCGTTTTTAACGCTTTACCTGACGCAGCACCTCGGCTACTCCATTGCCGACGCGGGCATTGTGATGGCGGTCTATGGTCTCGGCGCGGTTGTGGGTACGTTCATGGGCGGCAAACTCACCGACCGCTACGGCTTTTACTACGTGCAACTGCTGAGTCTGCTGTTTGCCGGGGCGTTTTTACTGGTGCTGCAACTCGTCACGAGTTTCTACGGACTCTGCGCCAGTGTGTTCGTGTTTACGTTATTCGGCGATACGTTCCGGCCCGCCAATCAGGCGGCTGTGGCGTATTATGCCGTTCCCGCCAACCGGACCCGCGCGTTTTCGTTCAACCGGCTGGCCATTAACCTCGGCTGGGCCGTTGGCGGGGGCCTCGGCGGCTGGCTGGCGGGTATCAACTACAATCTGCTGTTCTGGGCCGACGGACTGACCTGCTTAGCCGCCGGCATTGTTCTGGCCATATTCCTGCCCAAACCAGTAACCGATGCACCAGTGCAGTTCAGCGTAACGCAATCCAACGACCCTCAGCCCCCGGCTCCCAGCCCCGCACGTTCTCCCTGGCGCGACCGGCTTTTTCTGGCCTTTGTGGCGTGTTCGGCTCTGTATCTGGTCACGTTCATGCAACTGTTCACCATCGTGCCATTGTATTTCAAGGAAGTGCTGCGGCTGACCGAGCAAACCATTGGCGCGATGATGGCCCTGAATGGACTTCTTATCGTGGTTATCGAAATGGCGTTGGTCTATAGCCTCGAAGCGCGGGGAAAACCCAAAATCCGGCTTATCGTTATCGGCGTGGTCTTTACGGCGGTATCGTACGCCCTGCTGACGCTGACCAGCCTGCCGGGCCTGACTGTTGCGCTGGCGTATATTCTGTTTGTTACCGTCAGCGAGATGTTTGCCATGCCGTTTATCCAGTCGTTTACCGTTGACCGGGCTACACCCGGCACGCGGGGGCAATACCTGGCGTTGTATGCTATGGGCGGTGCATTTGCGCAAACAACGGCCCCAGCCTTCGGCTCGCTGATGGTGACGAACTTCGGCTACTCGGCCCACTGGGTTGCGCTGGCGGGTGTCGCGCTTATTTCAGCAACGGGGTTCTGGTGGGTCGGGCAGCGACTCCGGCGGCAGACGGTTGCATTGGTCGCAGGGGAACCGGTGGCGAGTTGATTTGAATAAGCGATAGTGTTATATTTGGTTTTACAGAGAAATCATGAAAACGACTGATCAGAAAAAAACAGGGCAGCGACGGGTTACGAAGCCAGTCCGTTTTGGAGGGAAATTTAGCTCGGTTAACCCGGCAGTTAATTGGACCGCTTCAACCCGAAAAAAACATGATCAGGCTCTGCTCTTCAAGAATCGGATTTTGTATCTGCCAGCTAACGATTATTTATCTAAGCCGGAACAACTTTGGCTGGTAGAATCTATTGTAGGTACCGATTTAGTACAGAAAGCAGTTTTGGGATCAAAAATGCTTAACAATGCTTTCTTCGAACGACTTCTCGGGCAGGTTTCTACTACTTTTTACCTCAGCAATGACGAGGCCTGGTTATTAAGTTATGACGACGAGTTGACACGAGCCGATTTTGGCCCACTTACCCCAATCAGTCTTCTGGAAGCCGTTCGGCGTTATGGATTACCGGCTGTTGAAAAGGCCAAAGAAAAAACGGCGATTTATCTCTGATGCTTCCCAATAACGACCCGTTGCTGGCACGTTTGGGACCGGCAGTACTCCCCTTTGAACGCTCACAGTTTAACCGCGAGGTCTTGCCCGGCGAAGACGTAATTTTTCTCGACTACATTATAAGTCTCGAATCTGGCCATTTCCCACCCGGTTGTTTACGATGTAATCCTAACGATGCTGAGCGTCGGAATAAAACCTATCTCTGGGTTATCGACGAAGAAGGGCTACGGGTTATTCTCGAAGCAACGCCTAACCCATTATCGGCACGGGGATGCGTTTGCCATACTAACATTACGGGCCGTCGAAAAGCGTATCAGGGTGGTGAACTCTGGTTTGGTACCGACAGCGTCATCTATCTCAATAACCAGTCGGGCCGGTTCAAAGCCATAACGCTTGATCAGCGGCAGGCCGTCCTGGACTATTTTCAGCAGGTTGGCTTCTCAGTCGTCCAGGCCCCCAACCGCCCCGGTTAATAGCCCATTTACGCCACTCCGGCATCAGCCATATCCATTCACCGGAACGCTGGACCATTCACTCACCCGAACACCGGGCCGTCATAATTCACTCATTCACCAATTCACTCATTGCACCCGTGAAACTCTGGCAAAAAGACACCACCGTTACCAACGCGCAGATCGACCGCTTCACCGTAGGCCGCGACCGCGACATGGACCTGTACCTCGCCCCCTTCGATGTGCTGGGTAACCTCGCCCACGCTCAAATGCTCGAAACGATTCAGCTCCTTACGACGGATGAATTAGCGATGCTGACCGCTGAACTGAAACGCATCTACCAGCAAATTGAAGCCGGAGCGTTCGTTATCGAAGATGACGTAGAAGACGTGCATTCGCAGATCGAGCTGATGCTGACGCGGACGCTGGGCGACGTGGGTAAGAAAATCCATTCGGGCCGGTCGCGCAACGATCAGGTGCTGGTGGATATGAAGCTCTTCACCCGCGACCGGCTCTGGACCGTTGCCGAAGCTACCCGGCGCGTGTTTGACCGGCTCATTGCCCGCTCCGAGCAGCACAAGGCCGATTTACTGCCGGGCTACACCCATTTGCAGATCGCCATGCCGTCGTCGTTCGGGTTGTGGTTTGGGGCCTACGCCGAAGGACTGGCTGACGATATGCTGATGCTGCAAACGGCCTACCGGCTGGCCAATCGCAACCCGCTGGGGTCGGGTGCGGGCTACGGCTCGTCGTTTCCGCTCAACCGGCAGCTTACTACCGATTTGCTGGGGTTTGAGGGGATGCACGTCAACGTGGTGTATGCACAGATGAGCCGGGGCAAAACCGAACAAACGGCCCTTACCGCCCTGGCCGCCGTGGCCGCTACGCTCTCGCGCATGGCAATGGATATTTGCCTGTACAATAGCCAGAACTTCGGGTTCCTGACCCTGCCCGACGCGCTCACCACAGGCAGCAGCATCATGCCGCACAAGAAAAACCCCGACGTAGCGGAGTTGCTGCGGGCCAAAACCAACCGGCTCAAGGCCCTGCCGATGGAGGTAACGATGGTGCTGAGTAACCTGCCCTCCGGCTACCACCGCGACATGCAGATTCTGAAAGAAATTCTGATGCCCGCCTTTGACGACCTGCTGGACTGCCTGCAAATTGCCGATTACATGCTGGAACACGTTCAGGTGAAGTCCCACCTGCTCGAAGACGCCAAATATGATTTACTGTTCAGCGTGGAGCGGGTAAATCAACTCGTGCTGGAGGGCATACCCTTCCGGGAAGCATATCGAATTATCGGGCAGGAAATTGCCGACCACACGTACGTACCGCCCCGCCACTTGAATCACACCCACGCGGGCAGCATCGGCAACCTGCAAAACGACCTGATTTTCAATCATATGCAACAGACGCAGGCCAGCTTCGGAGCCGACCGGGCGCAACAGGCCGTGGCGCGGCTGCTTTCGTGAAGAATGCTTAACTTTATAAAAAACCAACTGCTATGGTATCGTTAGCCGAAGAAACCGTTCAGGCCAAAGCCATTCCCGAATCGCTCATTTACGAAACGCTGCATGGTCGTCCGCTCTATTATAAGGGCTATCGGGACGTTGTGGCCAACACCTTGAAACCAGAAACCGTCATCGGAAGCAGCAATTTGCAGAGTATTTTGGTATCCCTTATCAATACATATATCACCGTCAATCGAGACAAAAAACGGTACATCACCGCCACTAATGAATCGGGGCTGCACATTGCCATTGGCGATAATCTCTCTGCCGATATTGCCATCTTTGAAAAGGCTCGTTTGGGGAAACTTAAAGGCAAATACTTCGACGTACCGCCCAAAATCGTGATCGAAGTCGATATCAAGATCGACCCTACCGGCATTGGCAGCGACGTAGCGTACATCGCCGAAAAAAGTGGGGAATTATTCGATTTCGGTGTGGAGCGGGTTTTCTGGATTCTGTCCAGCATTCAGAAAATCATTATCCTCCGGCCCGGTCAGGACTGGATTACGACCGACTGGAGTAATGATATAACTATCATGGATGGCTGCATCCTGAACGTAAAGCAATTACTTGACGAAGAAGAAATAGCGTACTGATATTCTCAGACTAAATCTCAACAGGTTGGGAGTTGGTGTGTACCGAC
>JBBRUB010000331.1:0-5047 GCA_038248175.1 Cytophagales bacterium
GTTGTTGCCCGTCTGGCTAATCATGGCCATGTGGTTGCCCGTGCCGGTCTGGCCCAGGCGCGTAACGTTGCGGCTGCCTTCCTGACCAATGGTGGCTTTGTTACCCGTTGAGGTACCGCTGGGATACGCCTGTTCTACCTGAGCGTAGTTGGCCGATCCATCCTTGGTCAGGTTCTGGTTGATGGTAATCTCGCCCTGCTGCGAGCCGTCTTTCTGATAGATCCGCGCTTTGTTGTTCATGCTCACGGTACTGGCCGCGCCCTGATTGACCGCCACTTTATTGTCGCTCGAGGCTACCTGCTCAATACTGATCTGGTTGTTGGTACCGTACTGCGTAGTTTCGGTCAGGTTGCGTTCGGCGTTAAAGCTCTGCTGTAACTCTACCTTTAGGTCAGTACCCGAAATCTGCCTGAGGGTCGCTACGTTCTCCCGCGACGTGTTCTGCTGGCTAACGTCCACCGTGCCGTTTTTTCCGTCCTGCGCAATGGTTACGGTGTTTTTTGAGCTGATGCCGGCGTTCTGCGACACCGTGGCTTTGTTGCCGTCGTTCTCCGTAACGGACCCCTGCTTAATGGTCACGGCGTTGTCGGTGGCGTTGGCACCCTGTGTCAGGGTACCCTGATTGGTTTTGCCGTACTGGTAGATCTCGCCGAAGTTAGATGACACCGCGCTGCCTGACTGGCCAATGGTGGCGGTGTTGCCCTCGCCGGTTTGCAGCGTACCGGCAAAGTTGCCTTTACCCGTACCCGCGCCTACTACGTTCGAACTGCCGCGCAGGCTTGCACCACCGCTTGCGTTCTGAGTAATGGTGCTGATGTTTGCTTGTCCCGTCTGGGTAGCCCCCGCCTGATTGTACTGCGCGCCGTTGATCTGAGAAATGACCGACGTGTTCACCGTTGGCACGGGCGCTGCCACCCCGTAGAATGTCCCCGATCCAGATCCTGAGAATTGTGTGATGTTCTGTACGGTGCTTGTGAATTGCGCGTGGCTGGCGGCTGCAAAGGCGAACAGGGCGGTGCCTGTTAGAATTACTTTTTTCATGTGTACTGAGAGTTGATTTTTGGAATGAAAAGAAAACCTAACGATCTGCCGCCGGAATACCCGGTTTTATAAGCTGCTTTTAAAACCGTCAGTTTGCTTGCCCAAACGTATTTCTCTTTCGGGCCTTTTAAACTATTCTGGCGGGTAGTTTTGAGCATAAAAAAACAGACTACCCGGACGGGTAGTCTGTTTTTGGGCAAACAAGTAACCTATTCTCCTAAATTTAGCAATAAATCTTTCCGGTCTTTGATTTCCAGCAGGAGGTACACATTTTTGATATGGTACTTCACCGTGTTTTCAGAGATAAACAGCTTATCAGCAATGGCCTTGTTGCTCAGGCCCGTAGCCATCAACGCCACTACCTCGCGTTGCCGGTCAGACAGGACCGAAAAAGCGGGTTTATTCAAAAATGATTTCGTAGCCGGCGCAACGGCTTTGTTGAGGGCCAGATATCGGTCCAGTTCAGCTTTCATCTGCACAAACTCCAGTTCCATGGCCCGTTGCCGTCGGCGATAAAAAAACAGCCCGGCCAGCAAACCAAGCACAACCAACAATGCCGCTACAAGGCCACCAATGAGGTAGCTGCCGTTGCGTTGCTCCCGCTTTATCTGACTGTCTTTATCGCCCAGCAACAGGGTTTCTTTCTGACTGTGGAGGGCGGCCACCTGTTCGGCACGGGCGTAGAGACCATTCAGCGAATCAACGATTCGGGACGTTTTGGCAATACCGGCAATATCGTTCCGGCTTTTATAGATCGTCAGCAGTTCTTCGTGGGCATAGATATTATATTTCATTATGCCGCACGAATCGGCAAACTGCTCCGATTGGCGCAGCGCGTTTTTTAGCAAATCCATGCGGTTCATGGCGGCATAGAGCTGCATTTTCTTGACGTAGATCATGGGCAGGGCGCAGGGGTCGGCGGTCTGCATCCAGCCGATGGCCCGGTTGTAGGTTGCTTCGGCAGCCGGGTAGTCTTTGTCCATGAACAGCAGGTATCCCTGTTGCATCACTAATTTCGATTTGTTTTCGAGGTCGATGTGTCGGAAACCGGTTTTTGCCAACATCCGCATCACGCTATCGGCCTTCCGGTACTGGTGAATATCGAAATAGACAAAGGCTTCCTGCGCCTGAATCATGGCGAGGTAGGCTTCTTTTTTGGCCGTTTGTTGGGCAAACTGCCGGGCCGTTTCCAAAAATCGCAGCGTTGCCTGGTAGTCATACACCCGTTTGTAGGTGTTTGAGAGCAACAGGGCAGCCTGATATTTATCTTCGGCACTGATATTTTCACGCTGCAACAGCGGCAACAGCAGTGCCTGTGATTCCTTGTATTTCAGGGCGTTGTTTAATTGATAGACCTTTTCCTCAAGTTGCTGAAACGAGGGGGACTGCCCGGAGGTAGAGAGGGTCAATAAAAGTAAAATTCCGGTGAGCAGCGTACGTGCGTGCATGACTAACAATGAAGCTATGTTCACAAAATTAACTGCCTATATCAATGGATTTGCATGACTTTCAACAAAAATTGCCCCAATTTTCAGGTCAGAGCTTTACAAATAAGTGGTAAGTACTTTCTGCATCGGCGAATAATCCGTTGGGTGCAGATACACCCCGTCCACGCGCCTGGGCAGCGGGCCGTTTTTCTGCGACGAGACCAGCGTCAATGTGAGCGTAGAAGCAGGGACAGCACGTAATCGAAACCGATACCCCGGAAGCCCGGCCCTACTGCCCGGCACGGGTTCCGGTTGACGTATGGGCTAACCAAGCGCGAAGTTGACATCCTGAAGCGGGTAAAGCAGGGGCTGACCACTGAGCAGATTGCCGATCAACTATGGCTGAGCTACTTCACGGTACAGACGCATCGCAAAAACATCACCCACAAGCTGCCCTTCGATACAAAGAAAGACTTTTACGACTTTCTGGAAACGCTGGAGTAAGGCCATTTTCTCAGCTTCGGCGTTGCTTCCGGCGTTCGTCGCGCCGGGCTTTTTTCTGCTCGTCCAGCATCTTGCGGGCTTCCTTATGCTGACTCGACTTGCGGTCGGCTTTGTCCAGCACCTCATCGAAATAGGTCTTTGCCTGTTCGTAATTTTTCTCCTCGATGGCTATTTTGCCCATTGCCACCACCGACGACAGGTAATAGCCCGAATTCTGCGCGTTGGTTTGTTTGGCGAAGTCGATGGCATGCTGATAATATTTCTTTGCTTCGGCGGTATCCTTGTAAAACAACTGGTTGGTATAGCCCAGAATATAAGCCGCCGTACGCCCGCTCACGCCCTCGTAGCCCGACTGCGACCGGCTAATTTTCTCCAGAATACTCTTCGCTGATTTTTCGGCTTCGGCCAGCCGCCCCTGCGCAAAGGCCGAGCGGGCATAGTATCGCTCAAAAAACGGATTGTCGGGATACTGCTGCCACATGTATTTGGCCATCTCATAAGCCTTGTCGTACTGGTTTTCCATGCTGTAAATCTGGAGCAGGAAATACCGGGCCTCCACGCGGGTGTAAAACGCCGAATTCGCCGTTTTTTCCAGCTGCTTCATCCCCATCTGCTTGTTTCCTTTCGGGAAAAACATCAGGATGGGCTTCAACAGCGGGTAATTTTCGGGAATCCACTGGGCGTAGTAATTGTACATGCCATCGCCGAAGAGCAGTTCGGGACTGAAATCAGCATTGCCTTTGCACTTATCGAAGTATTTCAACGACCGTTTACCCGCAATGGTGGCTTTGGCCCACTGCTTACGCTCGGAGTACAGCCGCCCTTTAAACGCATAGGCAGCGGCCAGAAAAAACGCCGGTTCAAGTTTGTTATCGTTGTTGTCATACATCGTCTCGGCCAGGTCAATGGCTTTATCCATGTAGGCGTGGCACTGGTCATCGTAGCCGGTAATGTCGGTGTTGGGTACAATTTTCCACCACTCGGCCAGGCCCAGCATAAAATAGGGCATCGGGTGCTTCGGATAGCGTAATTGCAGCCACCGAAACTCCTTATCGGCTTCGTAAAACTTGTAATTATACATCTGGTTGATAGCCTCCGCCGACTCTATCTGAACGCCGGGGTGCTTCAGCAACCCATCATATTTATCGTCAAACGCCGACGGGTCGTACAGCTGCGCCTGTGCCAGCATTACCAGCGTAGTCAGCCATATCGTCAACAGGATTTTCTTCATAGTCTATTAACGTAAACCGCTTCGGGTCCGTTTGCGTGGGCTTATTTTTCGTTTGCATTGGCCCCTTCCTTACCCCAGCCGTATCTTTGACCTTCGCCGATGCTGATATGCTGACCATAAAAGACAAAACGTTCATTCCCTTTATCACTGCCGAAACCATCCAGACGCGCGTTTTGGAACTGGCCGATCAGATCAGCCGCGATTATGCCGGTAAGCAGCCACTCATTGTAGGCGTACTGAACGGGGCCGTTCTGTTTGCCGCCGATCTGTTTCGCAACATCACCATCCCCTGCGAAATCACGTTCATCCGCGTAGCATCATACCACGCCACCGAATCGACCGGAGAGGTGAAGCAGATTCTGGGCCTGAGCGAATCCGTAACCGACCGCCACCTGATTGTTGTGGAAGACATTGTGGATACCGGCCTGACCATGTGTGAAGTCTGCGACCAGCTACAGGCGGGTAACCCGGCGTCCATTGCCATTGCTACGCTGCTCTTCAAGCCAGCCGCCCTCAAAAAAGAAGTGGCCTTAGACTACGTTGGCTTCGAAATAGAAAACCGCTTCGTTCTCGGCTACGGCCTGGATTACGATGGACTGGGCCGAAATACAAAGGATATTCTGGTTTTACAGTAGCCCGGCCGTTGGCCGCGCCGGCGTACCGGTCCGGGCTACGGCCTACCTGTCCACCTCCCCCATCACCACGTCAATTGACCCGATAATGGCAACCAGATCGGCCAGCATGGCACCGCGCGAGATTTCGTGAATGACCGACAGGTTATGGAAACTACACGAGCGGACTTTGCAGCGCACCGGTACGTCGGCGCGGCCATCGGTGCGGAAGA
>JBBRUB010000332.1:0-5045 GCA_038248175.1 Cytophagales bacterium
GGGGACGTCGGCCAGTGCCATAAGTACCCGCTGTATCCGCTGTTGATTCGAAGCAAATGCAGTCTGGTTGTTTACGTAAAGAAGTGCCGTTTTCAGGATGCGATTAGGCGGTACGTCGGCGGTGAGAGACTCGTAGCGCACGGCCAACCGCTCAGCGTGGTGCTGGTTTTCGCGTTGCTGGCGAGCGGGTTGAAACTGGCCTTTCCAGAACCGTTCGTTCCGTTCCGTTGCCACGTAGGCCCGCTGCATTCCCTCGTGCAATAGCGGCTCCAGCACGTCGAGAAAGGCCGTTACGAATACTTCCCAAAGCGGTAAGCGGGCGCTGTCGGTGCGGGCATTCAGGATACGAAACGGGCTGTTACGCAACGAACGCAGCATGGTCAGCAGCGTTTGCCGGGCGTTGGCGGGTTCACCAAGTTTCGGTAGAATCTCGATCTGCGTTCCGTCGGTCAGTTGCAGCAGTCCCACGTAGGTTCGGAAGCGTACAAACTCCCGTCCTTTTCGTGCCGTCAGCGTCAGCAGGGCGTCGGTATCGTCGGTGCCGAGCGCAAGTTGCCGCAGGGCCGCAAACGTCGCGTCCGGCACCAGCGTCACGTCGGGCAACGCATCGCCGTTTTCATAGCTGGTGACCAGGCCGTTTTCGGTGATCGTGACCAGCATGGCTGACTTACTTCCCAAACTCAATCCAGTCCAGCGAGATCAGATGATCGGCGGGTTTATCGTCCTTGTGAACCACAAAATACAGATCATACGGGCCGGTGGTGGATTTAACGGGGGCCGATTCTTTCGAATACACATCCCATTTGCCGGTGGCATTATAGGCCAGACTGCTCACCACCGGGCCCGTTGGCGAGTCCAGATGTACATCAACAGCAGCTGCGTGATCTTTGGACGACAGCCGGTACGTAATCTTTTGAATGCCGGTCAGGTCGATACCTTTAAAGACGAAATACGATCCGTTCATGGCACTACCAAGCCGATTATCCTGCTTCTCGATTCTGTGCAGCACGTCGGCACTACCCGCTTCCACGCGCGCGGGACGCAGGATCAGCACGTCGGTTTGGGTAAGTTTGCCGCTGGGTTTGGTGGCAATGGCCCCGCCCCCGTCGGTATATGACGCTGTCAGGACGTACCGCCCTGATTGGGGTTTGCTCAGGTGTTCGGTCAGTTCACGGCTTCCACGCTGCGGCAGTCGTACATCGGCCTGCTCGTTGCCCAGCGAGAGTACGTATTTCACGATCTCGGCGGCATCTTCGCGGGCCAGTTGCGGATGGGCGTTCATGGCATGTTCGCCCCAGACACCCCCGCCCCCGGCAATGACCTTGTTGGCCAGCCGGGAAACGGCTCCGTCGTCGCCCCGGTAGCGTTTGGCCACCTCCACAAACGCGGGTCCTACCGATTTAGCGTTAAGTTGATGACAGGCTTTACAGTCGCTGGCGGCCATCAGGTTCTTGCCGAGGTTATACGATCCAGCAATCATCTGATGACCAATTTCCTGATCGGAGCCGCTTACTTTGGGTAGGTAATTGAGGGCCACCCGCACCCGGTTTTTGTCGACAACCTTATCTTCCTTATCCGTGACCGACACGGTGTAATTCAATGGGGTTTTGTCGGGGAAGAAAAACGTCCGGTTCGACGTAGTCTGGATGGCCACCTGCGGCATGGTGTTGCCCACCCGCACCAGCAGCGTATCGGTATGGCGCAGCCCGGCGGGGTCCGTAACGGTCAGCGTCGGCTTATAGACGCCGTTTTTCCGAAAAATATGCGTTGGATTCGGCTCGGTCGAGGCTACGGTATTGTTCTCGAAACGCCATTCGTAGCGCAGTTGGTCAGCATCAAAATCATAGCTCTTCGTACTGCTGAACGCCACCTTTAACGGGGCAATACCAATGCTGTCAGGTGCGGAAATTTGCGCTACGGGTGCGCGGTTGCCCCGGTTGAAATCAATGCGCACCAGCCGGGCATCCATATTGTCAATGCCATAAACCGAGCCGTATTCAAGCATGTACAATACCCCATCGGGGCTGATCTCCATATCGACCGGACGACGAAAATCGCCGGAGACAGGCATGAACTGGTCTATGCTTTTGAAGTTCTGCTGATCGTCGAGCCGCATGGCAAACACCCAGTTGCGCATCCAGTCTCCCCCCAGTACGGCCTTATCGTAGTAATCGGGCAGGCGATTGGGGTTGGTACCGTTGGGGTCATAGTGATAGACCGGCCCGCCAATGGCGCAGCGGCCTCCTTTGCCCAGTTCAGGGAACTCGGCAGACTCGTTATACGGATACCAGACCATCGCTTTCTGAACGGGTGGCAGCGTTTTCGCGCCCGTGTTGTTCGGCGAGGTATTGGTCGGTCCGGCTTCGCTGAACAAAGGCCCGGCGGCTTTGGTAGCGAAATCGTATTGGTGGTACGCCTTGTTGTCTCCTACGAAGTATGGCCAGCCGTAGTTACCCGCCTGTTTTGCCTGATTGAACTCGTCGTAGCCGCGCGGTCCCTGTGGCCCGTCGGTACCGGAGTCAGGCCCAATTTCGCCCCAATAGAGAATATCCGTGATTGGATCGACCGCAATACGATACGGGTTGCGGCACCCCATTACGTAGATTTCCGGGCGCGTTTCCGGCGTTCCTTTCGGGAAGAGATTACCAGCAGGAATGGTGTAGGCCGGGCCATTGTCGGGAATGTTTTCATCAACGCGAATCCGCAGAATTTTACCCCGCAGATCGTTCGGATTTCCCGCCGACCGTTCGGCATCGAACGTCAGCCGGTTGGGGCGTTGGTCAATGGGCGCAAACCCGTTCGACTCGAAGGGCACGGTATTATCGCCGGTGGAGATAAACAGATTCCGGTGCGTATCCCAGGCCAGCGAACCACCCGTGTGGGCCGACACTTCCAGATCAATCGGCACCTCGATAATAACCTTTTCAGATGCCAGATCGAGCGAACCATCATCGGCGACTGTAAATCGCGAAATCAGTTGCTTGTGCTGATTACCCTCGGCTCCGGTATAGAAAAAATACAGAAACTGATTTTTAGCAAAATTGGGATCGATAGTCATGCCGAGCAGTCCGTTCAGGTACTTATCGACGGCTTTGACCGGAAAATCATGCAGGAGCCGCGTCTTCTTGGTGGCGGGTTCATAGACGTAAAACTTACCCGACCGCTCCACAAAAAACACCCGGCCATCGGGCGCAACGGCCAGCTCCATCGGCTCGTTAAGGTCGTTGCTGAGTACGGTTTTGGTGAACCGGTTTTCTTCCGGGGCTGGCCGCGTCTGGCCAAAAGCTGCCGTAGTCAGGCTGAGGACAGCAAGGAAAAGCAGTGAACAGAATTTCATAGAGCAGACTGTGGATTGGTTGATTGGGGATGTGATTTGGTAAATAAGGATCCTGTTATAGTCCGGCTGTTTGCGCCAGCCGACTAACGAATATCGGTATCAGACAGTGCATTACGAAATCCAACTCCAGTTATTATTGGTCTTTCTGACGCTATTAACCTGGTTGCGGATACGGTAGCTTTCGGGATTCCAACAAACAGGCGTATATTTGAGAAAAGACATAGTATGAACGCAGTTGACGTAAAGAACACACCTGAATCGCTCCAGATTACGCTCGATAAGCGATTTTTTGACGATGCCTTTCTACGGGAAACCGTCGATTATTTCCGCATGGAATACCTGGTGCAACGAGTTGATTTCGATGAATCTATCGAAGAGTTGGGTAGGGAAATCAAACATACCTGGTGGACACGTAACAAAAGCCGGTTCATTCAGGAATGAAGTCCCCTGTTGTCATTGATACCAATATTCTGTTCGCAGCTTTGCGCTCTGTGAACCGACAAATGCGCCGAACGCTGTACCGGGATGATGTCGAGTTCTTTGCGCCCAAGTTTATTATTGTCGAGATATTTGAACATAAAGAGCGTATCGTTGCAAAAGCAAAGGTAAGTCCCTCCGAAGTCTATGAGTTTTTAGACGATGTTATTCAACGGATTTCTTTCGTGAGTAACGAGTTCATCTCGTTAGCCAATTATGCCGAAGCGCATCGCCTGTGTAAAGACGTTGATGAAGACGATACGCCGTTCGTGGCATTAGCCCTGGAATTGAACGCCAAACTCTGGTCGAAAGATGATGTGCTAAAGACACATCTTACAAGCTTTGGCTTCGCCAGTTTCTTTAATCCCGATTAACTTTCACGAAATCCGACTCCAGTTATTATCGGTCTTTCTGACGCTATCGACCTGATTGCGGATGATGGCGTTTTGGGGTAACAGCAGTTCCGGATCTCCCTGCAAAATAGCTTCTGCCGACTCGCGGGCGGCCATCAGCACAGCCCCGTCTTTGGCCAGATCGGCCAGCATCAAATCCATAACACCACTCTGCTGCGTACCGGCCAGGTCGCCATGTCCGCGTAGCTGCAAATCAACGTCGGCAATCTCGAAGCCGTTGTTAGTCCTGACCATCGTTTCGAGTTTGGTGCGGGTGTCGCTGCTGAGTTTATAGCCCGTCATCATAACGCAGTACGACTGCTCGGCCCCGCGCCCCACGCGCCCCCGCAACTGATGCAGCTGTGAGAGTCCAAACCGCTCGGCACTCTCAATCACCATCACGCTGGCATTGGGTACGTTTACGCCCACTTCAATGACCGTTGTGGCCACCATGATGTGCGTTTCGCGATTTACAAACCGCTTCATCTCGTCGTCTTTTTCATAGGCCAGCATCTTGCCGTGCAGCATCCCGATTTCGTAGGTGGGTCTCGGAAACGCCCGCTGCATACTTTCGTGACCGTACATGAGGTCTTTGTAGTCCATCTTTTCCGATTCTTCGATGAGCGGATACACCACATAGACCTGTCTGCCGAGTTCGAGTTGCTGCCGCATGAAGCCAAACACTTCGGAGCGGTGCTTGTCGTATTTGTGAACCGTCTTGATAGGTTTACGGCCCTTCGGCAGGTCGTCAATCACAGTTACGTAGAGGTTAACGTACAGCGTCATGGCCTGCGTGCGGGGAATGGGCGTGGCGGTCAGTACGAGGATGTGGGGCGGCA
>JBBRUB010000333.1:0-5042 GCA_038248175.1 Cytophagales bacterium
GAGTCGAAGCGACCGTCGGCTTCGCCCGTTACCAGCACGGCGTTTTCGGTCAGGTCAGTGGGGCGTGGTGTGGCGTTTGGTTGGGGCAGCGATGCGCCCCCATTGCCGTAGAGCCGCAGCCGGCGCGGGTCGGCAGTGGCGAAGGCCGGATTCTGGCGCACCAGCGCGTCACGGTCGAGCCGATAGACACCCGTTTGGGTCACACCTATTTTGAGCCAGGTGCCTTCGCGCAGTATAGATTGGGCTTGAAGGGAGTGAAAAGTGAAGAACGAAGCGTGAAGAACGAATAACAGAGCCACCCACCAGGACTTTGGCTTGTGATTGACTCCTTTAACAGTTCGTTCTTCATTTTTCATGCTTCGTTCTTCGTTACATTTTCTACCAGCACATGGGCCAGGATGGCGTAGGATTTGCCGGACGATAGTTCTTTACAAACGATGCGGGTCCGGCGCATGGTACCGCGTTGCCACGTCTTTTTCGCAAACGCAAACAAACTACCCTCCAGCACCTCGTGCAGGCAGAACATATTAGCTAAATTATCCTGTACCGGAATCGTATCGAACTGACGCAGAGCCGCTACCAGAGCGGGATGTGATGAGGTTGTGGCCGCTGGCCGGGCCATATACTGCCGGAGCGGTTGCAGGATTTCGGACGGAAAAACGGCGTTGGTCAGGCAGGGCTGCATGAGCCGCTGAAACGCCCGTTGCCAGGCCGTACCGTGGGGTGGCACCCGCCGTTTGTGCGTTTGGCACACATCGGCATGGGCCACTTCGTGGATGTACGTAAGTAGAAAGACGTAGGGATTCAGGTCAGCGTTGACCGTGATGCGCATTTGCCCATCGGGCCACCGCCGAAAATCACCGAAGCGCGTTCGGCGGGGTTTAACGACCTGAAACACAAAGCCGTACTGTTGATAGAGCTGCTGACAATACGCAGCGGCTGAAGGAGGGGCAAGCTGGATGAACTGACTTGACACAACGTGAGTTGACACAGCGTGAGTTGGTACGGGGGAAACGAAAAAGCCCTATAAAAATAGGGCTTTTTAACTTTTTGTGATGCAGTGCTGACTTATTTCGCGCTGTCTGGTACCATCATCGTAGCCGAATCCGTAGCCATCGTCGTGGTCGAATCCGTAACGATAACGGCGGTGTCGGTCATGGTTGCAGCAGTCGAATCAACGGCGGTCTCTTCGGTGGCAGGCTTGCTCTGGCAGGCGGCAAAGGTCAGCATGGTGCCGACAAACAGGAGGGTGGTAACTTTTTTCATTGTGTTTTTTTGCGGTGGTTATTTTTTTACCGGCGTAAAAATGACGCTTTTTCGGGATAATCTAACTGAATACGCCTTAGCTGTTCAAAATAAAGGTGTTGCACCCGAAAAATACCATTTAAAGCTCATTTTCATCCCCTTTGGAAGGTCGTATCCAGTCATACACACCAGTACTACGGAAAGTAAGGAGTTTATGACCGAAGTAGTTGGCCATAAAACTAACGCCCATACCTACTACGTGAGAACCTTTCTCCTGCCAGAACTGGTCCAAACCGGGACAGAGCGGGACGGCTACGTAGTGCAGTGTCAGCTTGGATACACCCACCTGTACAGCCAGAGCCACGAAGGCAATGATAAAAAACTTAACCATTTCACGCCCCGTATTCCCAGTACCACCCGCCGAAAATGCAAACCGCTTGGTGGGCGCGAAACTGACAATTGTAGCGGTCAGGTAACCCAGCAGAACGCTGGTACCGAAGGGAAAGAACTCCCGGTAGCCTATTTGAGAAAGGAAATTAACAGACGCGCCCAACAGTGCCGTCAGAAAGAACGAGTAAAAGCTTTTAGAAACTTTAATTTTGGGTTGTTGAATGCTGCTCACGTTCACGGGCTTACCGGTAGAAACCGTTTTTGTTGATCCACTGATTCTGCCAGGCCAGTGCTGTATCTAAAATAAATTGCCGTCCGTATAAAGCCAGGGCGTTCGGCCAAAAATAGGTAATTCAGGGCAGAGTCAATGTACCCCCTGCCGATTAAGTGATTCAGTGGGTAGTCTTAAAATAGACCCTGTAACAGCCCCGGTGCTACGCCCAGCCCGATGGTAATGGCAATGGCCGCAACAAATACGTACTGATAAACGGGCGAAACCCGAATAGGTTCGGTAGCTCCGTTGCGGAAGTACATGGCGATGATAACCCGGAAATAGTAGTAGATACCTACCGCCGACATCAGCACGGCCACGACCAGTAGCCAGATTTGGCCCCGTTCTACCGCCGTCGAGAAGATGTAAAACTTACCCCAGAACCCCGCCGTGAGCGGAATACCAGCCAGCGACAGCATGGACACGGTCATGGCCAGGCCCAGCAGAGGATTCTGCCGCGCCAGCCCGTTAAAATCGTCGAAGTTGTTGCCCGATACGCCCCCGCTGGTCAGCGTCTGGGCTGGTCGTTGCTGTGCCACGAGCAACAAAACACCGAAAGCTGAAATCGTAGCCACCGAATAGGCCAGCGAGTAGAATACAATGGCCTGCTCCGACTGCGCACTCAGCGCGGCCAGACCAATCAGCAGGTAGCCCGCGTGCGAGATGCTGGAATACGCCATCATCCGTTTAAAGCTGTTCTGATATACGGCGGTAATGTTGCCAATGACCAGCGTAATGGCCGCTATGACCGCCAGCATGACCCACCAGAAGTTATATACGCCGTTGAACGAGACCGACAGTAACTTGAACAGGGCCGCGAAACCCGCTGTTTTCACTACCGTTGACATAAAGGCCGTAAAAATGGTAGGTGCGCCGTCGTAAACGTCCGGCGTCCAAAAATGGAACGGTGCCGCCGACACTTTGAAGAGCAGGCCAATCAGCAGCATCAGAATACCGACGTACAACAGCAATGACAAACCCACCTGCGGATTAGCCGTATATGCCCCGATACCCGCCAGCGTAAACGAACCCGTTGCTCCGTAGATCATAGCCATGCCAAATAGCATGATACCCGTTGTGAACGCACCCATCAAAAAGTACTTAAGGGCGGCTTCATTCGAGCGCAGATTCCGCTTTTCACTACCCGTCAGGATATACATGGCAATAGAGAGGATTTCGACGCCCAAAAAAAGCATAATCAGATTCTCGAAGCCAATCATCATCACAGCTCCCACCAGCGAAAACATGATAATGCCGTAGTATTCGGCGGGTTGGGCTTCTTCGTCCTCGATGAATTGACTACTCAGGGCAATAACCAGAAACGCCGATCCCAATACAATGGCAGTAAATACCATCGACAGATTATCGGTCCGCAACATGCCATTGAAATACAGATACGTCTTGTTCCAGTCGTAGAAGTTAGCAGCTACGGCTATTATCAGTAACAGCAGCGCGGCAGGTATCAATAGCACCCGCGACTTCTGAAAGCCCAGAAACAGCAACGCAATACCGGAAACGGACAGAGCAACGATGGGAAGCATGATTTTTATTTGAGTGACACCGCCGTTGTACCGATGTATTTCATCAGGTTGACCACAGCGGGTTCAGTGAGTTTTAGGAATGTTTGCGGATAGATGCCCATCCAGAAAACCATAATGACCAGCGGTACGAAAACCAGACTTTCTGAAAGAGTCAGGTCAGCAAAGGTCGTGGTACGGGCGGTGGTAGGACCAAACATGCTTTTCTGGAACATACGGAGCATATACACCGCGCCAAAGATGATGGTAAAGCCAGCCGCCAGCCCAATGTAATTGTTGTACGTATAGACACCATGCAGCAGCAGAAACTCGCCAATGAACCCGTTGGTGAGCGGCAGGGCCACACTGCCTAACAGCATAATCATGAAATAAACCGTCAGTTTGGGCGTGTTGCGGGTAATGCCACCAAGCTGATCAAGTTGGTGGGTTTGGGTGCGCGAGAAAATAATGTCGGCCACGAAAAACATCCCGATTACGTTGATGCCGTGAGCCATCATCTGAATCAATGCGCCCTGTAGTCCGGTTTCGGTCTGCGAGAGTACACCAGCCGCCATCAGCCCTACGTGCGAAAAAGACGAGTACGCAATCAGCCGCTTCATGTCGCGCTGCCGGATGGCAATGATACTGCCCCAGATGATGCCGATAACCGCCAGAATAATGGCCGTTTTACCCCAGGCTTCTACACCAAGCGGTACAATTGGGAGAATAAACCGGATGAGGCCGTACACGCCCATTTTGAGCATAATACCGGCCAGCAGCATCGTGGCGGGTGTGGGCGATTCGACATAGGTATCGGGTTGCCAGGTGTGGAACGGGAACACCGGCATCTTAATAGCAAAGGCCACAAAAAACGCCCAAAACAGCCATGTTTGCGCTTCGGGTGTGAGATTCAGCTGGTAAAAATCGGCGATGGCCGAGGTATGATGCCCGTCTAACAGCGGTGTCTGATAATACAGATACACGAACGCCAGCAGCATGAACAGGCTGCCAAAGATGGTGTAGATGAAGAATTTGAACGTCACCGCCACCCGGTTTTCACCCCCCCACATTGCAGCCAGGAAGTAAATTGGAATCAGCGCGACCTCAAAGAAGAAGTAGAACATGAACCCGTCGCGGGCGGTGAACACACCTATCATCGCGGCCTGCATAAACAATATCAGGGCGTAAAACTGCGAGGCACGGCTGTACGTTCGGTTAAATGTTGACAGCACAATGAGCGGCACGGCAATACCTGATAGCAGCACAAGCAGAATGCTGATGCCGTCGATACCACCACTGAACCGGATACCCAGCGAACCAATCCAGGCGTAGTCAAAATCGAACTGCGAACTGGCATCGGCCCGGAACTGCACGCAGGTGATAACCACAAACGCCAGTTCAAATAGCGCGGCAATCAACGCGGCTTCCCGACTGCGCTGCCCTTTTGCAAGGACAATCAGCAAAGCGGCAACCGCCGGGAAGAATATGAGAATAAGTGTGTTCATTTATTGACTGTCGAGTTACGAACGGTGTACCGTAGCGTAACGATTTACGAATTCACGCTACTAATTAAATCGAATGAAGAACCGAAGGGCGAAAATCAGCACGATGCTGACAAC
>JBBRUB010000334.1:0-5036 GCA_038248175.1 Cytophagales bacterium
CATTTCAAATTTGAATTCAAGCAATATACACAAACGTAAGCGTGGCTAACCTTTGGTGAGGCAAAAAGGGACTTCGTAGAGAAAAAACCCAGCCCGGTAGAGACGGCGATAAAGTAGTTGTCTCCGCACGGTAGATTTATGAAACCCTTCTATCCACACCACTTTCATTAACGAGAAATTATGCCCGTCAGCAGTCGTTCTGTCAGCGATTCCATAACCCCGAAACCGTTGGTGCAGGTTCATCAGACAGGCGGTTACCTGTTGACTTGCTCTCCACGCCAAAACTAGACAACTACCATGCTACAAACACTATACACCCCATTCTATACACAACGATGAAGCCAGTATTTCTCTTTCTCCTGATGGTTGTATCTACCGCCGTGGCCGTCAATGCCCAGGAAGTAATCAGCAACCAGAGCATCATTACGATGCACAAAGCCAAAATTGCCCGCGACCTGATGCTGGATAAGATCAAGGCCAGTGCGTCTCGATTCAACGTATCGACCAACGGGCTGATCGAACTCAAGCAGGCCAGCGTACCCGACCCTATCGTCGATGCCATGATGCTCGCTTCGTCGCCGTTGCCCACACTTCGCAATCAGGACATCGTTGACATGCACCAGGCCGGTATCTCGCGGGATGTGATCACGAAGAAAATTCAGTATAGCGAAACCAGCTTCAGTCTCTCGACCGACGACATGGTGGCCCTGAAAATGGCGAAAGTGCCCGATCAGTTGGTGAAAGTGATGATGGTACCGAAGCGGGCGCAGCAGCAGAGTGCCAACCCCAACCTGATCGCCGGCGTGTTGCCGCCCCACCCCGACAACCTGCCCGTGCCGGCCCGTCCGCGTTTCAGCGGCACCGGTATTTTCTACGAAGAATACAAAACGCCCAAACCGCAATACATCGAGCTGGAACCCACCACCACCAACCAAACCAAGAACGGCAGCGTGGGTGAGGGTGTGGCCAACCGGGTGACGGGCGGCATCACGGGCACCACGAGCCGTGTGGGTTTGGCCAACAAATCGGCCAACATGGTGGTGGAGGATAACCGCCCGGTGTTTTACCTGGTCTTCGGGGGGCAACGCAAAGAAATGAACAACGTTGCTGAATCCATCTTCGACGGGGTGGCCAGTCCCAACGATTTTGTGCTGATGCGCACCAAGGTGAGCGGGCGCGGGCGCGAGGTTACGATTGGCCGGTCATCTGACTACACGAGCGAGTCGGGTTTCGGGGCGGGGGCGGTACCCTTCCGATTCAAAAAGGTCAACAATACGCTCTACAAGATTTATTTCGAGCAGGACGTAGCCGCTGGCGAATATGCCTTCCTCTACAATAAAGGCAGCGAGTTTAGTTCATCCCTGAAGATCTACGATTTCTCACTGCGGAATAATACAAAGTAACCAGCCAACGTACCTAACAGCTTCCCGTTTCCATCCACATAAGCTAATAAAATACCCCATGAAAAATTTATTAATTCTCCTCGTCAGTCTGCTTCTGTCCACCGCGTTCAGCCACGCCCAAACCGTAATCCGGATACGTAGCGGACAACCTATAGAGAGTATCATCGACAATGTAACGACAGTGGCCGGAACCGTACTGCTGCTCGATCCAGGAAGCTATGTGGGCTTTACCGTCAGAAAGCGGGTTAGCATCATCGGCAGCGGCTCGTTTGGCACTAACGCCAGCACGATTAATGGGAGTGTTACATTTTCGGAAAATAACAATTCTAACTCTGATAACTCCTACATCACCGGTTGTAGCGTTGATGGAATTCAAGTTAATCAAGACAATATCGCAATTCAAAAATGTAGGGTAAATACCGTCTTCACGGGAATTAACATAGGCAACGTGAATAACTGTAAAGTACTGCAATGCTTTCTTATAGGCACTATTGGCATTGGTGGGGCGGCATCAAACTTTACAATTCAGGGTAATATCATTCAAAATCGCATAGATATTCCTTTTACAACAGGGGCTGCATCTGGAAAGATAATTTATAATACGGTTGGCAGTAATGACCGTTGTGTCCCCATGTCATCAAGAGCCACCATTAACGGAATGGCTATTTCAAATAACATTTTTATTTCGCCAATTGTGTGCGATAATAGAGACTCAGGAACTAACTATCAGACGAACTTCTTCGCCAAATTCAATAATAATGTCGTTCGACTTGGTAATTATCAAAGTGCCGATCTCAGCAACAAGTTTTTGAATAATGAAAATATGGCGCAGGTACTGTTCACCGCTACAGCCACGTCGGTAGATGGGCAGTATATCCTGAGTGCCAATTCGCCCGCAAAGGGCGCGGGTGAAGGCGGCACCGATATTGGTGCGTTTGGCGGGCCAGAGCCGTATGTCATCGGCGGGGCACCGCTCGGGCCAACCATCACCGAACTTCAGGTACCCTCGACCGCCCGGCAGAACGAGACCATTCAAATCCGGCTCAAAGCCCGCGTCCAGAACTAACCATGCGCTACATACTCTTTCTCTGCCTCGGCTGGCTGGTTATGGCTCCGTGCGCTGTGGCCCGCCCCGCGCTTGCCGATGATTTGGTCGCGCTCGAATATTTCTGGGACGATGACCCCGGCCTCGGCAAAGCTACCTCGCTTACCATCACGCGGGCTGCGGCCTTCGATGGTACGCTGAACGTACCTACGTCCGCTACGCTCACGCAAGGCATTCATTTTCTGGGCGTTCGGCTCCGCACTGCCAACGGCCAATGGTCGCCCACACTTACCTCGCCGGTCTACATACACACTCTCGCCAACTCCGGGGACCCTACCACGCTCACGGCGGTGGAGGTTTTCTTCAACGACGACCTCGGCTTTGGGCGCAATATTGTGCAGCGCATCAACAGCAAGGGCAGCGACACGCCCATCAGTTTCAGCCTGACCGTTCCCGCCACGCTGCCGGTGGGCGTGCATCTGATGGGACTACGTACCCAAACCGAACGGGGGCAATGGTCAGGGGTACAGTTGGCACCCATCACTATCTTTTCGAGCCAGTCCACGGCTACCATCACCCGCGTCGAGTTGTTTCTCGACCCCACCACGGCCTACGGGGCCGGTACGGCACTGACTTTCAGCCCCACCAATGCCCAGGAAGTTACGGTAGACGACCGGGTCACACTCGGCATCCGAACGCCGGGGCGGTACACGTTCCAGTTTCGCGCCCGCGATTCCAACGGGCGTTGGTCGCCCAACTACGCCGTTCCGGTCGACGTTACGCTGGTATTGGCCACCGAAGATCTCAGCGGTCAGGTACGTATTTACCCCAACCCCAGCACCGGCCTGTTCACCGTTGAACTCGACAACCCACTAACGAAGAAAGGCCCGATCACGCTTGACATTGTGGACGCGCAGGGCCGGACGGTTTACCAGAAAACGCTGGGTACGTTGCCCGCCAACCACCGCGAACAAATCGATCTCTCGGCGCAGCCGATGGGACAATACATACTGCGGATAGCAGGCGATTCAATCCAGCAAAGTGGGAAGGTGATTAAGCAATAAATTGACAGATGTGGGTTTAACTAATTCGTCACAGCCATGAAGAGGCTTCTCTGGGTATCATTCGTTCTTTTAGCTGCTTCTCCGGTTTTTGGTCAGCGGACGTTCAGTCTTGACGAATTGAAAAAAATCACTCAAAAACTAATTGTCAAATGAAACCACAACACTACAATAATGGCTACGGCCATAACTCCATGAAAAACAGAATATTCATGCTCCCCTCAGCCCTCGGTTTTACCTCAAACTTGGTCAGAACGAAGCGAATCGTTTTGTCAGTTCTGATTGTGGCTTTTGTGTCCTACAGCTTCCTGTCATGTACGAAAGATGATAATCAAGCTTCCCCTAATGCTTCCGTACCCGCTGCTACGCTCAGAACTATTGATGCGGACTATACTCTTAGAGACAACGAAACTTGGAGAGGCACTGTATCACTAAGTGCTCGGGTTTATGTACCTCAAGGAAAAATATTGACCATCGAAGCGGGTACGAAAGTGAAAATATTCAGTGGTGATGCTGGATTAGATATTGATGGATCGTTGCTTATCAAAGGCACTTCTTCGAGTGTGGTTCGTATCTATGCTCCTACCATTTCTACTTCAAGAGGATACGATTGGAATGGGATAAGTTTCTATGGCGAACGATTGGAAGCGAGTTACTGTGCTATTTCTGACGCACTGATTGGAATAGACTTACGTCGTTCAACTACTGTCAACACAATAATTATTAATCATTGTCTATTTGCCTGCCTTGTTTCAATAATTGACCGTTTAAATAGCAACCCTGTTGTAATAACGAACAGCACATTTCTTGATAACTCTCTTGAAGCTTATAGAGTTGCTGGTGGTAACAAGAAAATTACGATGGAGGGCTGTGTGTTCGATAATAACGGTAGAGCCATTCAGATACAGCCCGAAAGCAGTACTGACACTCGATCCACAATAATAAACATTACTAAGTCAAATTTTCTTCGAGAAAGGCTTGACTTTATCAGTACAAATATCGCTTTTGTCCCTGCCAACGTGTCCCTGACTTTATCAGGATGTTATGGATTGAAACCGTCATATCCGATTGATAAATCAAGGGGTAGTTCTATCACAATTACAGGGTCGGTTAATTCCCCCATCAACGGTATTGGTAGTGGTTTTGCATTGGACCGGACAGCACGTCTGGCAGCCCCATCGCTTGTGGGGGAATAGTTCTTGTAATTGCTATGGCAAGTTTGAGATGATCTTAAAACCCTTGGCAGTGTAGGTACTTGATTTTACACTGATATAGAACCCGAAAGTTAGCCACGGACGTGCTGATCAAAACGGGGCATACTGTCACGGTGTTCGCGCCAATGGGCCGTCAGGTGTGCCGCAACCTGCGGTTCGAGACGGGTGGGAAGCTGAGTAATGGTGGGATATTGGGGCTGTCGCAGCCGTAAGGGGTGTCTATTTGAATCTGACTCATTTTTACTTTTCAGCCTTTTGGGGTAATCTAATTATGCTAAAACTGTTTACCATCAATCTTGCCATTTTTCTGGGA
>JBBRUB010000335.1:0-5032 GCA_038248175.1 Cytophagales bacterium
CGGCAGCAGCATCTCGACCGTGATCTGATCCGCAGCGAATACACCGATAAACTGTTTCAACGCTACCGCGAGCAACTTGGTGGCTGGCGGTACGATCTGCTCCGGCAGGTGCAGGCGATGCTGGTGCCAGACGTAGTGCGCCAACGACTCGACCTGCCCCAAAAGCCGCTTTTGGCCCGCACCATTGGCCTGTACAAGTTCCTGAGCGCGTTTGGTCTGCGGTCCGTTGTGCAGCGTATTCTCTTACCCACCGAGTATTTAGCGCAGATTCGGGGTTTAGACAGGAGATAGGTTTATGATTTTTCTCATCAACATGACTACCCCCATCTTCGACCTGTTCAAGGTTGGGCCGGGGCTGTCGAGTTCGCATACCATCGGGACGATGAAAGTGGTTTTCGACTTCCAGCAGTGTGTAGGCCACCTGCCTGAACTGGAACAGCAACGCACCAATTCGCTGCACGTATATCTGTACGGTTCGCTCAGCGCGATGGAATGCTGACGCTAAACAATTTGGCTTTAATATAGTCATTTGTTTTGCGTCATTTTCGTTGTCCTTCCGACGAGGGAGGAATCTTAAGGCTTCTCTGTACGTGGGTTAAGAAGATCTGAGATTCCTCCCTCGTCGGAAGGATAACAAAAATGACGCGCAGCGAATGACAATCAACTGGCAATCAAATGACCACTATTTACACTCCCCAGCAGCAACGTATATTATTAATTTCAAGTCTGCTCATTATTGCGGGCTTCATCATTTTTGGCCTCAGCGGCTATATCTCGGCCTTTCTTGGCGCAGGCATTCTGTACGTAGTAATGAAGCCGTGGTTCGACAATCTGGTACACAAACGACACTGGAACCGAACACTCGTCACGTCATTGCTGATTGCCTTTTCGCTGGTCGTTATTATCCTGCCGTTTCTCACGCTGAGCCTGATGCTCATTGGGCGTATTCAGTACTACAGCCAGAACGCCGACGATATTCTGAACCTGATTCACAAGGGTGAGGAACTGACCGGATTCAAGGTAACGAACCCGCAGAACGTCCGGCAGATTGTGCAGCAGGGCGCGGGCTATGCCAGTCGGATTTTACCGTCCATTGCGGGTGGTGCGCTGGATTTTATCGTTATCATCGGCCTGATGTTCTTCACGCTGTATTTTATGTTCACCCAGCAGGAAGGATTTCAGAAAGGACTTCATAAGTACCTGCCTTTCAAGTACGATACGCAGCATGAACTGGGCGATTCGCTGAAAAATAACGTCAACGCCAATGTAATTGGGCAAGTGCTGGTTTGCGCCGTACAGGGTGTCCTGACGGGCACTACGCTCTGGATTTTCGATGTACCCGACGCGCCATTCTGGGGCGTCATTGGCTTTTTTATGGCGTTCATTCCGGTGTTGGGAACGCCCCTTGTCTGGGGGCCGGCAGGTCTTATCAAACTCTCGCAGGGCGAAACCGGTGATGGCGTTGGCATCTTGCTGGTTGGCCTTATTGTCATTATCAATATTGACAACCTGCTGCGCATTGCGCTGGCCAAGCGCATGGGCGACATCCACCCGCTCGTAACGCTGTCAGGTATTGTGCTGGGCGTGCCTATCTTCGGCATTTTGGGGCTGGTTATCGGCCCGCTGCTCATCTCTTATTTCATCGTTCTGATGGATGTCTTCGCCCGCGAAAATCGCAAACAGCGTAAGCAGGTTGCCAAAGACGAAGCCAGGCTGGAAGAAACCGCCGGGCGGGAGACGCAGGAGCAGTGACTCACGTGTTTGAGCAGTTGAGAGTACGGCATCCAGGAGGTGAAAAGCAGGTACAGGTTTCTGCCAAAAACTGGCATGAAGTAGCCAGAATGGCTTTGGAAACGGCTGGTCTGATGGGTAGTCAGGTGATTATGGTTCTGACCGGATTGATAGCCTTTGCGTTTTACAACCTCGGCAAACTGCGGGCATTGCCAGACCATTTGCATCCGAAGGAAGAACCGCTGGCCACCGCCAATGAATTTTCCCGCTGATCAATCACCCCACCGGGCTACGCCGATGAAAAGAATTCAATAGATAATCTTCGCTATCTGTATAGGGATAACCACGTCAGCTACGGCACAAACGACCATGAATCCAACCGTTATTCACCCGTGATGAACCGGTAGGAAAGCGGGCCAGGGGGTGGGTGCTATACCCGCTTTTTTGAGTTTCTGCACCACGAAGCCACCGATGGAAAAAGCCGCTACTCCGTTTCGCCAACGCCACCGCCCCCCGGCGTTTCGATGCGGATGCGTTCGCCCAGCTGCATAGCGCGTGTGAAAATACCCGGCAACGGCTCTTCGCGTCCATCGGCATGAATCAGCGTTTGTTGGCCTACCGCGCCGGGTTGCCCGCCGTTCAGTCCGTAGGGCGCGATATGGCGGTGCTGGCTCAGCAGGGTGGCCTGAACAGGTTCCAGAAACTCGATCTCGCGGATGATGCCGTCGCCCCCGCGCCAGACGCCCGTGCCCCCGGACCCCTTGCGGATGCTAAACTGACGCAGACGCACGGGGTAGCGTCGTTCCAGTTCTTCGGGGTCGGTGAGTTTGGTGTTGGTCATGTGCTGATGTACCGCCGACCTGCCATCGGCCCCGACCGTCGCACCCGTACCCCCGCCGATGGTTTCGTAGTAACCGAAATTAGCCCCGCCAAACAGAAAATTGTTCATCGAGCCGTAGCTGCACCCGGCCAGTTGTAACGCTTTCAACAACGTATCGACCAGCCGCTGACTCACTTCGGTATTACCGCCCACTACGGCGGGGCAGTTGCGGTCGTCGTCGGGGAAAACCGGGTTCAGGAATGAGGAATCGGGCAAAATTAGGGCAACAGGCGCCATCAGTCCCTCGTTCAGCGGAATATCCTGCGCTACCCACAGCCGCAGCACGTACAGAATCGCGCTGTGCAGAATGGATACGTTAGCGTTCAGATTATGCGGATGCACGTCCGACGTACCCGTGAAATCGAACGAAATACGCCCATCGTTCACCGTCATATTTACCCGGATTGTGTGCCCGTCGTCGAGCGATTCTTCCGCCGTGAACGTCTGCCCATTAACCTGTTGCAACAGCGTTGTAATGGCGTTTGTGGCCGAGGTTTTCAGCCGCGCCATGTAATGCTGTATCGTATTGGTGCCGTGCTGCCGGGCGAGGGTTTTCAGGGCCGTTTCGCCGGTTCGGAGCGAGGCCAGGGCGGCTTCGATGTCGGCGCGATTTTCGCTTAGGGCGCGGGTGGGGCAGGGGGCGTCGGTGAAGCGATGCGATAGTCCGTGCTGGCCCGTTTCAGGGTCGTCGTCCCACAAAAAACGCCCGTCTTTTACCAGGTACTGCGGTTGCAGCACCACGCCTTCTTCAATGAGCGAGGTGGCATCGGGCGGCATGGACCCCGGCACTTTGCCACCAATCTCGGCGTGGTGCGCCCGGTTAATGACGTAGCCAATCAGGGTTTGCGGTCCGCCATGGCGGGTGTCCGAAAAAACGCCCTGTATCAGCGTTACGTCGGGCAGGTGCGAGCCACCGAATTTGGGGTGGTTAGTAATGATAACGTCGCCGGGGCCGAGTGGAAGTTGGGCCAGACACAGCCGCGCACACACGCCCAGACTACCCAGATGCACCGGTATATGGGGGGCGTTCACCACCAGTTCGGCGTTGGCATCCAGCAGGGCGCAGGAGAAATCGAGCCGTTCCTTTACGTTGGTCGAAAAGGCTGTCCGCTGCAACTGCGCCCCCATTTCGTCGGCAATGGCCCGGAATCGCTGGGTGAATAGTTCGAGCTGGATAATCTCGTCCTGAGCCGCTTCCACGCCCGTTTCCACGTCTTCGATGTAGTCAATAATCACATCCTGATTATTCTGTACGACCACCCGCCAGCCCGGTTCGATAAACGCCGAGGACGTGGTGTTGAGCAACAACGCCGGACCGCGAAACGTATCGCCTTCGACGAGCTGCGTCCAGTCATAAACCGGATGCTGATCGGTATGAAAAGCTGCCACGGCATGACGGTGACTGACGGGCGAACCGCTCACGGGTAACTCCTGCGACACCGTGCCTACGATTACCCGAACGTGCTCCACCTCAACGGGCCGGTTTTCGGGATAATGCCCATACAAATGCTGGTACTCCTCCCGAAACGTAGCCGCTACGTCCGTGTCCGCCGGAACGCCGATGGTCGATTCCTGTCCCTGAAGCCGCAGAAAAACGGTTGCTGATTTGGTTTCGGTAGGTGCGTCTGGCGAAATATCCCGGCATAATTCCTGCATAGCTTCTTCGACCAACTCCCCGATGACCGTATCGAGACGGGCGTCGATGTCTGTCAGTGGCTGCAATACCGACCGAAACGCTACGCGCTCGATTTGGGCCTGTCCCATGCCAAACGCGCTCAGCAATCCGCCGTCAAAGGGCAGGATAATCTGCTCCATACCCAGCAACTGCGCAATGGTACAGCCGTGCAGGCCACCCGCCCCTCCAAACACCAGCAGACCATACTCGGCAGGGTCGAAGCCGCGCGAAACGGATATGTTGCGGATGGCCCCGGCCATGATTTCGTTGGCAATACGCTCGTAGCCGCGCAGAATAGTCAGGGCGTCGGGGCGGGTGCCGGTGGTGGCGACAATCTGGTCGAGAATGTGTTGCAGGGCGGCTTCGGCTCTGTCGGGAAAGACCGGAATGCCGAACTGTTGCGGGTGCAGCTTGCCGAGCAGCAGATTGACGTCGGTAATAGTGAGCAGGGGCGTCTGACCAACGGGCGTAGCTCCGTAACAGGCCGGGCCGGGACTGGCTCCCGCACTCTGCGGCCCTACGCGCAACTGCCCACCCGTAAGCGTATCGAACCAGCAAACCGACCCACCCCCGGCAGCTACGGTCTCGATGGCAAGCGATGGTAGTTGCAGATCGAACGGGCCGATACGGGTTTGGGTGCGGTAATCCGGTACGTCGGTAATGCGGGCCACGTCGGTACTGGTGCCGCCCATGTCGAGCGTCAAAACTCCCACAGATTTAGTGGAAACTGCGTTTTTAGCAACGGC
>JBBRUB010000336.1:0-5028 GCA_038248175.1 Cytophagales bacterium
AAGGAGGGGGCAACCGCGAAGCCCGGCGTCCGCAGGGAAACGGCGGTCGTACCAACAACGCGCCGGCCACCAATGACCGCAACCGCAACAACGACCGGCAACCAAACACTCCTGCCAACAGTTCGCCCCGTCGCGACGACAACCGTAGCCAGCCCCGCAGTAGTGGTAACAGCAATCACCAACCGCCCCGGCATGGAGATGCCCGGCATGGAGATGCCCGCAGCGCAGACACCCGACGTAGCGAAAGCAGCGCACCGCGCAGCGACCGTCCCGAACGCGAACGGCAACCACGCGGCACGGGCAACAGCCGCTACCTGGACTTCAGTTCTGAAAAGAATTATTAATTGAAAAGCCCCGGCTACGTAGCCGGGGCTTTTTTTATGGGGGTTTGACAGGTATTAACCTAAACGAGCGGAATAATTTACTCTTTTGCGCTCTTCAGAAACGCCAGACTTTGCGGCACCTGCGTGGCGAACGATGAACTCTCATCTTCGATATAGTAGTGTTTGATACCCGCTTTTTTAGCCGCTTTCAGCACTGCCACCATGTCTATGGCCCCCGTACCCAGCACCACATCATTCTCGACCGAGGTGCCACCCGACAGATTAGGTGGTACGCCTTTACGCAAGTCTTTGAGGTGCATTAACTTGAAGCGATTGCCATATTTGGTAAGTAGCTGCTCCGGCTTCTGACCCGGAAAAGCCGCCCAAAGCAAATCCAGTTCAAAACTGACGTAGCGCGGATCGGTATTTTGCACGATGTAATCGAAGAGCGTACCGTCTTTGTATTCGGCAAATTCGTAGCCGTGATTATGGTAGCAGAACGTCAGCCCGAACTCATCTTTGAGCTGCTTGCCAATACGGTTGAAGTTGGTTGTAGCAGCCTGCGCGTCTTCAAACGTGAAAGGTGGCTTTTTCATGATCCAGGCAACCATGATATAGTTGGCACCCATGATTTTGGCATTACGGCCTACCTCGCGCAGTTTTTCGGGATCAAGCAGATTATCGTAGCCGGAACCGAAGCTGGAGCAATGCATACCGCGCTCATCGAGCATTTTACGGGTTTCGGCGGCTGTTCCGGCAAAGACCCCGCACTCGACGTCGGTAATGCCCATAGCCCGGATGCTGTCGAGCGACGCGCCCGGATTGGTTTTCATACCCCGCCGAAAGGTATAGAGCTGCATTCCTGGACTCTGGGGAAACAAGGCTTTGGCACGCTGAGCGTACAGGTCTTCGCCAATAAACAGGGCGACGATGAGGGTAAGGATGGTAAGTTTCATATTTCTGAAAAGTTGTTTCGCAGAGATGCGCTGAGGGTAAAAGAGATTCTCAGAGAAAATATAACCCTGTGAGTCCCTTTTATCCTCGGCCTATCTCTGCGAAACAACTCTAAAAATCACAACACCTGCTCAAGCATCTGAATGTACCCGGTAACGCCTTCGCCAATTTCGCGCAGATAAATGAACTCGTCGGCAGAGTGTGAGCGACCCGAATAGCCGGGGCCGCACTTGAGCGAGGGGCAATTGAGTACAGCCTGATCGGAGGTAGTAGGGGAACCATAGGTGCGTTTACCCAGCGCAATACCAGCCCGGACAATAGGGTGATCAGCGGGGATACTGCTGGGCTTTAGCCGGATAGAACGCGGCTGCAAGGCAGATTTGCCATTGGCCCGGATGGTCTCGATCACCTCTTCCAGCGTGTACTGTTCCGTCACCCGCACATCTACCGTAAACGTGCAGGTGTCCGGCACTACGTTGTGCTGCGTTCCGGCGTTGATAATCGTAACTGAGAGTTTGACCGGCCCCAGCACGGGCGACACGTTCGGAAACTGGTAACTGGTAAGCCAGTTTATGTCCTGAATAGCGGTATAAATGGCGTTTTCACCTTCGTCGCGGGCGGCATGACCGCTTTTGCCGTGCGCGGTGCAGTCCAGTACGAGTAATCCTTTTTCGGCGATGGCGAGTTGCATTTCGGTGGGTTCGCCCACGATGGCGAAGCTGATAGACGGCAGGTGAGGCAGCAGCAGTTCCAGGCCATTCTTGCCCGAAATTTCTTCTTCGGCACTCGCAACAATCACAAGATTATGGCTCAGGTCGGGCCGGTCGTAAAAGTGGGCGAAGGCGGCCAGCAAAGAGACCAGACAGCCGCCCGCATCGTTGCTGCCCAGCCCGAACAGCTTACCGTCGGCCTCAGTCGGCATAAACGGATCGAGCGTCCAGGACGGATTGGGCTTTACCGTGTCATGGTGCGAGTTAAGTAGAATAGTGGGCTTTGTGGGGTCGAAATGCCGGTTTTTGGCCCACACATTATTGAGCAGCCGCTCGAAGGGAATATGGTTTTGCTGGAAGAAATCCTCGATCAGCGCGGCAGTCCGGTCTTCTTCGCGGCTGAAAGACGGTGTGGTAATCAGGCGTTTGAGCAGATTCAGGGCATCGGTAATGAGCGGAGTTTGCCGGGTATTTGCCGGAGTCGATACGGTCATTCGGAAGGAGGTTTGTTTCTCAAAGATACGGTGATTTGGCGGGAAGGCTAAAACTGGCGGGTTGATGGGATGGTAGCCATCTGATGGGTTGCGCCAGCGATACGGTTAATCCAGTAGCGCAGAAAAAATAAGCTATGCATGAATAAATAGGGGACCCGTGCTAAACATAGATAACCAATCCAAACTAATAAATTTTGATCGTTTGGGTAAAAACGCCTGGTTTCTTTCTTTCCTTTGGTGAATCAACTTTGCTACTTTATACCATGGACCAATCGGAAAAACCAACTGACAACGCCACCGGCCGTCGTCAGTTTATCCAGACCAGTGCGCTGGCTGCTACCAGTTTCTTCATCGTGCCACGCCACGTACTCGGCGGGCGTGGCTTCATTGCCCCCAGCGACAAGCTCAATATTGCGGGCGTGGGCGTAGCGGGTAAAGGCTTTTCGGACACCAACAACTCCTTCAACAAAGGGGCTAACAACATTGTGGCCCTTTGCGACGTGGACTGGAACCGCGATCAGGTGAAGAAGAATTTCGAGATGCACCCCACTGCCAAACGGTACAAAGATTTTCGGGAGATGCTCGATAAGGAAGGCAAAAACATTGACGCCGTAACGGTTTCTACTGCCGACCATACGCACGCCGTCGTAGCCATGAACGCTATGCAGCGGGGTAAGCACGTCTATGTGCAAAAGCCGCTGACCCACAACATCAAAGAAGCCCGGATGCTGACTGAAGCGGCCCGCAAGTACAAAGTCGTGACTCAGATGGGTAACCAGGGAGGTTCCAATCCGCAGCAGTTGCAGATGATGGAGCTGTTCGACAAAGGGCTGATCGGCACTGTCGATACCATTCACCTGTGGACCAACCGCCCCGTGTGGCCGCAGGGTATTCCGGTGCCACAACCGGTAGGTACCGTTCCCGACGGGCTGGACTGGGATTTGTGGCTCGGACCGGCGCAGAAAGTGGGTTACACGCCTGCTTACCACCCGTTCAAATGGCGCGGCTGGTGGAACTTCGGCGCGGGAGCCCTCGGCGATATTGGCTGCCACATCATGGACGTACCGTTCCGGGTACTGGGGCTGGGTGCGCCTACCGAAGTAGAAACGAGTATTGGTTCGGTGTTTTTGAAAGACTGGGCACCGGAGTACATTCCCGAAGGTTGCCCGCCATCGTCGCACGTGGAGATGAAGTTTCCGGCTACGACCAAAAATAAGAAAGAGGTAACCATGACCTGGTCGGACGGGGGCATTCGTCCGTTCCGCACTGACCTGCTGCCCCAGGGCGAGTCACTGCCCGAAAACGGCGAGAATGGCATGATGATGATCGGCGACAAGGGCCTGATGATCTGCGGCCTGTACGGTAATGATCCCGTGATTTATACCAAAAGCGGGGAGAAAATCGTGCCACCAAAGCCTGAAATGAACTCCATTGTGAAGGGTCTTCCCGAAAATGGACACCAGGTTTTGTGGACCGACGCCTGCAAAGCAGGTTTCAACAGTAAGGAACACAAAGGCCTGTTCTCCTCCTTCGATTTTGCCGGTCCGCTTACCGAGTCGGTACTGATGGGCAACTTAGCCATTCGGAGCTACACCCTGCGCAACGCAAACGCTAACGGGCGTGGCTTCAGCTACCCCGGCCGTAAACGCCTGATGTGGGATGGCAAGAACATGAAGATCACTAACTTCGACGAAGCCAACCAGTTTGTTGGCCGCGAGTATCGCGACGGCTGGTCGTTACCTGCTTAAGCCATCCTGCTAAGCCAAAAAATACCAGAAGCCGCTCATCCGAGCGGCTTTTGGCGTATAGGTTCGTTCTATTCATTCAATGTGATACAGCAGCAGCCTTAATTCTCCTGACTGCGGGGTTCCTCCAGCTCAGTTACGACTGTATCTTCATCGGCAGGTTCTTTATTGAACAGCAACCCGAACATCATAATCAGGGCCGTAAGAATAATGACCTGTATAGTCAATGATTTACTGGCGACTCCAATACGCTGCACCAGCGGAATGGTCAGGAATAGCAAAATGGTGATAAGCCCCCTCGGCGCAATAAATAAAAGTGGTTGTAGGGGTAGCTTAAAAAGTTTGAGAAAGATAATCCGAAGACCATAAATAAACAGTACAATGGCCAGTGCCCAGACAATAGTTTCTGGATTGAGCGAGAAATTCGAACGCGATGCGAACAGCGGATCGCCGTGTCGTGGCACGCGGTGTGCGACGGACGGGCGCGTGAGTCCACCCGTTCCGGTGGGCGCGCGCACATAGCACATGACGAACGACCACATGCATTTCATCCCGCAAGCGCTCGGCAGTTTGAGGAATCCTCCAACCGCAGCGCGCACGTCAGTAACCGAACACGGGTCCGTTCTTCTCTGCGACCACCGCGGATCCGGGCTGGCGCTGCAACTGGGGATGCTGCGGGGGGAAGGTTGGGATGTCGACGTGACGCAGAGCGCACGCCGCAGCCGTGAAATGCTGGCCGGGTCGATTCCCGACGCGCTGATCCTCGATCCTCTCGTCGAGGGCGGCGCGGCCGAGATCGCCG
>JBBRUB010000337.1:0-5026 GCA_038248175.1 Cytophagales bacterium
GCGACCACCCTCTCCTGCTGGCGGGGGGGCTTGGCTCGCGCATGAGCAACTACGGTCACTTCGAGACTGAGATGCAACTGCGGTATCCCGATAATAAGCTGTTCATCCGCAACATGTGCGACCCCGGCGATACGCCCGGTTTCCGGCCCCGCTCGGCCCGTAACTCACCCTGGGCGTTTCCTGGCGCAAAGCAGTTTCAGGGCGAGTATGCTAACCCGTCTGACTCGCAGGGCGCGTTCCCCTCTGACGATGAGTGGCTCACCAATTTGAAGGCCGATGTGATTCTGGGATTTTTCGGCAACAGCGAATCGGAGCAGGGCGAGGCCGGGCTGGCCAACTTCAGGGCCGAACTCGTTGCATTCATCCAGCATACGAAGGCGCAGAAGTACAATGGCAAAACCGCCCCCCAACTGGTGCTGGTATCGCCCACGGCGGTGCAAGATCTCTCGGCCAGTCTGGACGTGCCGGATGGGAAAGAACGTAACAAAAACCTGCTGCTCTACACCAACACCATGCGCGAAGTAGCCACTCAGAACGATGTTCTGTTTGTGGACACCTTCGCACCTTCGCAAAACTGGTACGCCGAAAGCAACGCGCCCCTGACTATTGACGGACTACAGCTCAACGACGCGGGGTATAAAAAACTGGCTCAGCTGCTGACAGATGAAGTCTTCGGTAAAGTCTCCGCCAAAGCCGAAGCCAACCGTGCACTGGTGCATGCCGCTGTGCTGGAAAAGAACTGGATGTGGTTCAACGATTACAAGATTCCTAACGGCGTACACGTCTATGGTCGGCGGTTTGACCCCTTCGGGCCAGCTAACTACCCCGCTGAGATCGAGAAAATCCGGCAGATGACCGCCATTCGCGATTCGGCTATCTGGATGGCGGCTTCGCAGGGTAAAAAGATGGACGTAGCAGCCGCCGATAAAACCACCCGGTCGTTGCCACCCGTCACAACCAATTTCAATCCGAAAGAGAATGGTGCATTAACCTATCTCTATGGTAATGAAGCCCTGAGCAAATTGCACACCGCACCGGGCTATAAAATCGAGATGTTTGCCTCGGAAGAAACCTTTCCTGATCTGGCCAATCCCACCCAGATGACTTTTGATAACAAAGGCCGTTTGTGGGTCATCACCATGCCGTCTTACCCCCATTACAAACCCGGCGATACCAAGCCTGACGACAAGCTGCTCATTCTGGAAGACACCAACAACGACGGCAAGGCTGACAAACAAACCATTTTTGCACGGGGGCTGCACGTACCGGTCGGCTTTGAAATTACGCCCGAAGGCGTTTACATCTCGCAGGGGACCAACCTCAAACTCTATACCGATACCAACGGCGACGATCAGGCGGACAAGGTCGAGATTGTCCTGAGCGGTTTTGACGATCACGACACCCACCACGAAATCAGTGCCTACGTAGCCGACCCGTCGGGAGCGATTTACATGGGCGAGGGCGTCTTTCTGCACACCAATGTTGAGACAGCTTACGGTACGGTGCGGGCTACCAACGGCGGCTTCTATCGCTACGCGCCCCAGTTGCACAAACTCGAACGTACTGCCCAACTGGCCATTCCTAACCCCTGGGGCATTGCGTTTGACGAATGGGGTCAGCCCATTTTTGCCGAGACCAGCAGCCCCGACGTGCGCTGGATGATGCCCGGCACTGTATTGCCCCGCTACGGCGAATCGACGGACAAATCGTTCCAGCTCATCGAAGATAATCAGCGGGTGCGGCCTACCTCCGGGCTGGAGTTCGTTTCCAGTCGCCACTTTCCCGATGCTGTGCAGGGTACGTTTCTTATCAACAATACTATTGGCTTTCTGGGCATGAAAATGCACACGATGAAAGACGAGGGTACCGGCTATAAAAGCAACTTTGTGCTGGATTTGGTGAAGGGTGACGACCGTAATTTCCGGCCCGTTGATATGGAGTTCGCGCCTGACGGTTCGCTGTACTTCATCGACTGGCACAACATCCTGATCGGACATATGCAGCACAACGCCCGCGACCCCCTGCGCGACCACGTACACGGGCGGGTGTATCGCGTTACGTACCCGTCGCGCCCGCTGGTAACGCCCGCAAAAGTGGACGGTGCCAGCGTAACGCAGCTTTTAGATAATCTGAAACTGCCCGAATACCGCACCCGCTACCGCACCCAGCGCGAACTGCGGGGTCGTAAAGCCGCCGAGGTGCTGCCCGCCATTACCAAATGGGTAGCCGCGCTGGATAAGACCGACCCGCGTTACGAACACCACAAACTCGAAGCCCTCTGGGCCAGTTGGGGCCTGAACCGCGTGGACCAAACGCTGCTGCGCGATTTACTGAACGCGAAAGATTTCCGGGCGCGGGCCGCTGCGGTGCGGGTAGTACGCTACACGGGCCATCAGCTGGGACGCCAGTCCGGTCAGAATCAGGCTGAACTGCTCACCCAGGCCGCCCGCGATCCCAACGGACGGGTGCGGCTGGAGGCTATCGTAGCTGCGTCGTGGATTGGCAAAGAGAAAGGCCTGCCGGTGCTGGCCGTGGCTGAAACGATGCCGCTCGATAAATGGATGCAGCCCGCTTTTGAAACCGCTGTGGCGCACCTTAACGGCGAGTCAGTTCGGAAGAAGCAGGAGAAGTTGATGTCAACGGGACTGAAGGGAGAAGAACTGGCTCTGTTTACAAAGGGCAAGGAAATCTACAACCGGGATGGCTACTGCGCAACCTGCCACCAGCCCGACGGCAAGGGTTTATCGGCCTCGCAGTTTCCTCCGCTAACCGGTACGCACTGGGTAACCGGCAGCGAAGATCGGCTCATCAAAGTGGTGTTGAACGGTATGATGGGGCCGATGACAATTGGGGGGAAGACCTATTCCGGGCAGGCCCCGATGACCCCCTTTGGCGGCCTGCTCAATGACGACGAAATGGCCGCCGTGCTGACGTACGTACGTAAATCGTTCGGTAACGAGGCTACGTCTATTTTACCAGCCAAAGTAAAGCAGGTTCGGACCGCTACAGCAAAGCAAACCGGCTTTTACACCCCGGAGCAACTGCTCAAACAGCATCCGATGGAAAAGTAGCGGGGTAATCAGGGCTGTTTAGAAGTTGACGAGTCAGCTTGGTGACCACGTAACGGCGGTGAATTTGTAGCTTTGTCTTTTTGTTATCAGATTAATGCAAACGAACAGAAAAGACGAGACCGCCCGTCGGCGCACCTTCGCCATCATCAGTCACCCCGACGCCGGGAAGACCACCCTGACCGAGAAACTGCTGCTTTTTGGTGGAGCTATCCAAACCGCCGGGGCCGTTAAATCGAACAAAATCAAGAAAACCGCCACCTCCGATTTCATGGAAATCGAGAAGCAGCGCGGTATTTCGGTGGCTACGTCGGTGATGACGTTTGAGTACGACAACCTCAAAATCAACATCCTCGACACGCCCGGCCACAAAGATTTTGCCGAAGATACCTACCGTACCCTCACCGCCGTTGACAGCGTTATTCTGGTCATCGACTGTGTGAAAGGCGTTGAGGAACAGACCGAGCGGCTCATGGAAGTGTGCCGGATGCGCGATACGCCGGTCATTATTTTTATCAATAAACTCGACCGCGAAGGCCGTGACCCGTTCGATCTTTTGGATGAACTGGAAGAGAAACTGAACATTCGGGTGCGTCCCATGACCTGGCCCGTAAATATGGGTTCAGATTTCAAAGGGGTTTATAGCCTGATCGAAAAGAAACTGTACTTTTTCAAAGCCAACAAAACCAAGGTCGAGGCCGACGTACTACCTATCGAACTGGCCGATTCGATGCTGGACGAGAAAGTAGGCGAACGCCACGCGGCTCAGCTTCGCGATGACGTCGAACTGATTGATGGCGTCTATGACAGGTTTGATCGGCAGGCGTATCTGGACGGTAAACTGGCCCCGGTATTCTTCGGTTCGGCGGTCAATAACTTCGGCGTGAAAGAGCTGCTTGAAGGCTTCAACGCCATCTCGCCCGAACCCATTGCCCGGCCCACGGCAACCCGCGAAGTCTTGCCCGATGAGAAAAATTTCAGCGGCTTTGTCTTTAAAATCCACGCCAACCTCGACCCCCGCCACCGCGACCGTATTGCGTTTCTGCGCATCTGCTCCGGCGTGTTTGAGCGGGGTAAGTTCTACCACCACACCCGGCTGGACAAGAACGTCAGGTTTGCCAGTCCGTTCTCGTTCATGGCCGACAGCAAGAGCGTGGTGGAAGAAGGTTTCCCCGGCGACGTGGTGGGCCTGTATGATACCGGTACGTTCAAGATTGGCGATACGCTGACGGAAGGGGAGGACCTTCAGTTTCAGGGTATTCCGAGTTTTTCGCCCGAAATATTCAAGGAACTCGTCAACCTCGACCCGATGAAGTCGAAGCAGCTGGACAAAGGCATTCAGCAGCTGACCGACGAGGGCGTGGCGCAGCTATTTACGCTGGAACTGGGCAACCGCAAAATAGTGGGTACGGTGGGCGAACTCCAGTTTGAGGTTATTCAGTACCGCCTGGAAAACGAATACGGGGCCAAGTGCCGCTGGGTGCCGCTCAACTACACCAAAGCCTGCTGGATTACCTCGGACGACACGCAGAAACTCAACGAGTTTATCCGGCTCAAGGGGAATCAGATTGGCTACGACAAAGACCACAATCCGGTGTTTCTGGCCGAGTCGGACTGGATGTTGCGCATGAACGAGCAGAATAATCCCGGCATTCAGTTTCACCTCACGTCGGAGTTCAAAGTTGCGGCCTGAGTTTTCTGGTAGATAAACCCTTGTGGCTGGTAGTGGTTATGGTGATTGTACACAAACGCAACGCTATGACCACTACTCTTGTCACCTTTGCCGCCGTCCTGCTCATGGCCGGACCGCTGGCCGCTCAGCAAACCAAATCAACAACCAGCCCCAAAACCACCGCTACGGCGGGCACGGGCAACACCCTCGAACAAAATAGCGCAATCAACATGAATGATGCAGTCAGCAGTGGCTCGACTGGTACGACGCGTTCAAAACAGAGTAA
>JBBRUB010000338.1:0-5023 GCA_038248175.1 Cytophagales bacterium
ACAATCCTGTAAAGTCTCAAAAGCCCTTTCAGGATTGTTAGGCAGATGTTTAATTTTCTGGTTATCTGACAAATTTTGTGGGCCACCAATTTTATTTATATAGTGGCTTATGTAGATATTGCGAGTACGCGTAGCCGTAAGTGGTCGAAATTACTCATGCCAAAAGCAGTCCGTCGGATACTTCTGATTAAATTATTCAGACCTTCGGTAACCGCATTAGACAAATAATTCTTCACATAATTTGCTACATACTTTTTGATAGAAATTAACGTTTTGATGAAACTGTTAAACAATTCTGTGCCCAAATTCTGCACTTTTTCAACCCACGAATTTATAGAAACAATAGCCTCATCTACTGAACTGGAGTTGTCTAAAATATGATGAAATTGTTCTCGATGAAAATACATCGCTTTTAAAAGTGGGCTATCTAAAAATGCAGCATCCAATATATCTAGTTGTTTATCAGATAGCGTATGATATTGTTTGTAAAGAATCCATTTTAATTGCTTGTAATTAGAATTATTGGGATTATTTTTCCGTAGAGATTTCCGAAATGAGTCTAACGGTATATTGAGCAATTTAGTCACATGAAAACGATCTAAAATAATGTTAGCCTGTGGAAAACAAACCTTTGAAGTTTCGATGTAAGCGTCCCAATAATCGCAGGAAACGTCCGTAATTTGACTGCAAAACTCAGTCCCAAGTGCTTTAAAATGAGTAACTAACGTAGTTTTTTTTCGATTCGGTAGAATGTCGACGATAATACCCCTATCTAAATCTGTCAGGATGCAGAAAAAGTCCTTTTTTCCTTTTTTGTGACTTTGTTCGTCAATCCCTAAACGACGGACTAATTTATAGCGTTGAGGGACATCAGCAATTTTGGCCGCTGTTGCTAAAACAATTCGCTCTACTGTTTTTGGGCTTGTATTAACTATGGCGGCCACTTCAGTGTAACTTTGCTTTCTGGCCAAGCAGAACATGTAGTCTTTCTGTCTGTCAGTAAATGTGTTACCTAAATCAACAAAATCTAAGGTCTCAGAGAAAAAACGACTACAATTTCCACAACAAAATTGGCGTATTTTTATGCGCAAGAATACGTGACGGATTCCCATATTTAAATCGCGTACTTCTCGGTGATAGTATTGATTGATCGTCTTTGTATTTGCCCCGCAATTAGGGCAATTTTGGCTAGGAATTTTTGACTCACAAATTATTTGTAGCACTTTTGGTTCCACAACAACATCAACGACTTTGACTGAGGGTATTCCCAGCAACTCCTCATAAAATTGTACTTTTTCCATCCTCAATAATAGTAATTTTTTTCAATACCACAAAATTTGTCAGATAACCAATTATGTTAAACTAATGAGGTGATTCAGGTACCATATCAGGATTTGGTAATGGTTTCTTCGAGGTTATAAATCGTCGAAACAATCCGCATCATAGCGGCCAGTTGCACGGTATCGAGGGTTTTTGGGATGGGATATTCGCCCACTGCCAATGCCTTCTCGGCGCGGGATATAGTCAGGCTTTTCAGCTCGTTCCGGTAATATTCCGATAAGATGGTTACCTCTTTTGCCGTGGGTTTGCGGGCCACGATAAGCCGGAATGCCTTGCTGATTTTGGCATCGGTATCGCTTTTCTCCTGTAATAAGTTGGCGGCCAATACCCGCGAGGCCTCCAGCACGGTAGGGTCGTTGAGCATGACCAGAGCCTGCAACGGCGTGTTGGTTTTGAGTCGGCGCACTTCGCAGAGGTCGCGGTTGCTGGCATCGAAAATGGCCATCGACGGGGGCGGCACGGTGCGTTTGATGAGCGTGTACATACCCCGCCGGTACAGTTTGTCACCGTGATCCTGCACGTACATGGACAGCAATCCCCGGCCCGATGTGGCCCCTTCCCACAGGCCCGGCGGCTGGTAGGGTTTCACGCTTGGCCCGCCAATGCGCCGGTTCAGTAAGCCGCTGCTGCTCAGGACCAAATCCCGCACAAATTCCGCTTCGATGCGGTAGCGCGGGCCACGCGCCAGCAGCCGATTGTTCGGGTCGGTCTGCAACTTCTCCTTACTCACCACCGCCGACTGCCGGTAGGTGGCTGACGTGACCATCTGCTTTACTAATCGCTTGATGTTCCAGCCGTGATTCATAAAATCGACCGCCAGCCAGTCGAGCAGTTCGGGGTGGGAGGGGAGTTCGCCCTGCATCCCAAAATCGCCCGCTGTTCTCACGATGCCCGTCCCGAAAAACTGTTGCCAGAGCTGGTTAACATACACCCGCGCCGTGAGTGGATTTTTTTTGTTGAACATCCACTTCGCCAGTCCCAGTCGGTTTTTGGGATACCTGTCGGAGAAGGGTAGAATAGAAGCGGGGGTGCCAGGCTGCACTTCGTCGCCGTGGTCGTCGTACACTCCCCGGTTGAAAATGAACGTCCTGCGGGCGGTGTCTAAATCGCCCATCACCGAAACGATCAATTTATTGGTGTCCAGCTTATTGACGAACGATAAAATACCCTGTACATCTTCGTCGCAGATTTCCATCAGCGGCTTTTTGGCGTAGGTATCTGGCCCGCCAATCACCGATTCCATGCCTACTTCCTTTACGTTGTTGAAAAACGCGAAGAGGTTGTAGTACTCTTTTTGCGAAAACGGATCGTATTTATGGTCGTGGCAATGGGCGCATTCCATCGTAATTCCCATCAGTCCCTTGCCGAACATATCCGTGCGGTCGGTGACGTACATGGCCCGGTATTCTTCCTGAATAGTGCCGCCCTCTTCTGTTATTTTGTGGTTCCGGTTGAAGCCCGTCGCCAGCAGTTGCTCTTTGGTGGGCGTACCCGGCCCGCCCCAGCCGTTGGGATCTGCCATGAGGTCGCCCGCCAGTTGTTTGGTCACGAACTCGGCATAGGGCAGGTTTTTGTTGTAGGCATTGATAACCCAGTCGCGCCAGGGCCACTGGGTGCGGTAGCCGTCGTCCTGATACCCGTGCGAATCGGCGTAGCGGGCCACGTCGAGCCAGTGGAGAGCCATTTTCTCGCCATACGCTGGTCTTTTCAGCAACGCATCGACTGCTTTTTCGTACGCGTTGGGGCTGTTGTCGGCCATAAACGCATCCATCAGGGGCAGATCGGGGGGGAGGCCGGTGAGGTCGAGGCTCAGGCGTTTGAGCAATCGCTCTTTGTCGGCTTCTTCGTTGGGTTTCAGTCCCTTGTCCTCCATCTTTTGCAGGATGAAGTAGTCAATTTGATTTTTGGGCCACTTGTCCTGGTCAACTGTGGGTAGTTTGGGGCTTTTCGGCGCGACAAACGCCCAGTGTTTTTCGTAGGTGGCCCCCTGCTTAATCCACCTCTCAATCAGGTTGATTTCGCGGGACGAGAGTTTCAGCCCGGAGTTGGGGGGCGGCATCAGGATGGACGTATCGGCTGTGGAAATGCGCCGAAATACTTCCGAAAGCTCGGGTTTTCCGGCTACCAGCGCATGAGCCGCTGGGTGTTCTTTCAACGCGCTGAACGCACTTTCGGGGTCGTCGAGCCGCAGACCGGCTTCCCGTTTGTTGGCATCCGGCCCGTGGCAGGTCGAGCATTTGTCCGATAAAATGGGCCGGATGTCGAAGTTGTAACTGACCACTTCCGGTATCTTTTTTTCATCCGCCAGCGACGAGGATTGCTTTGTGCAGGACTGCGTGAAGTACAGCGTGCACAGCGTTATCAGGAAACATGATTTTTGGAATAGATTCCTCATCGAAATGACAAAAAACAAAGTTCACACTAACAGGCCCATCACCGCTTTGCCCTTGCCGTCTGGTGTGGTATAAAAGGGCCGTTTCTCTACTTCATACTGCGTTTCGGGGTCAATACCCAGCGCGTGATAGATGGTCTGGTGAAGCCCGTCGATACGAATCGGGTTCTCGATGGTTTTGCAGGGTCGTTCGTCGGCGGTTTTTCCGTACACGGAGCCTTTTTTAACGCCCCCGCCAAACATCAGCACCGAGCAGCCATCGGTAAAATGGCGGTGCATCCCGTAAAATTTCGGGTCGTTCAGTACGTCGGGCTGGTTGACCTGCTCCTGCACGGTGGCATCCGGGCGGCCTTCTACCATCATATCGCGGCTGAACTCGCTGGCCAGAATCACCAGCGTGCGGTCCAGATGCCCGGTCTTTTCCAAATCCAGAATCAGTTGGGCCACGGGGCCGTCAATCTGGCATTTCATGTCCTCCAGCCGTGTGTGGCCGTTTTCGTGGGTATCCCAGCCCTTGAATGGTTCGTACTCGGTGGTTACGCTGATAAACCGCGCCCCCTGTTCCGTCAGTCGGCGGGCCATCAGGCAGCCAAGTCCAAACCGGCCCGTGTTGTAGATATCGTAACTCGCTTTGGGTTCGGTACTCAGGTCGAACGCTTTGGCTTCGGGCGATTTGAGCAGTCGGTATGCCTGCTCCATTGATTGCCGCAGTGACTCTTTCTGGTAGTCGGAGCCGAACTCACCCACCGGCCCATTTTTAATCAGTTCGTTGTAGAGCTGGTTGCGCCGTTCAAACCGTCGGGCATCCATCCCAACCGGAGGCCGAACGCTCTCTAACCCCTGGCTGGGGTCGGGAATAAAAAACGGGCCAAATTCATTGCCCAAAAACCCCGACGTGTGGAAGGCTTTCAGTTCTTCGCCTTCGCCCAGCGTAAACCGCTGCCCAATGTCGATGAAGGCCGGAATAACCGGATTTTTTGGTCCCAGCTCCTTGGCAATCCACGCGCCAATGTGCGGAGCGGCCACCGTTTGGGGCGGTTCGTAGCAGGTGTGCCAGTTGTACTGATGCCGCGAGTGCAGGATGTGGCCCATGTCGGCGGCTACGTAGGAACGGATGAGCGTGCCCCGATCCATGACCTTACCGATGGATTGCAGCCCGTCAGAAAAGTGAATCCCGTCCAGCACCGTCGGTACTGATTTAAACGTGCTCAGTACCCGGTTGCCTTCCATGCCCGTGGTGTAAGGCGTAAAGCGTTTGGGGTCGAAGGTTTCGGTGTGGGCCATACCGCC
>JBBRUB010000339.1:0-5020 GCA_038248175.1 Cytophagales bacterium
CCTTGATTTCCGGTTTTTATAAGAAAGCCCTGCCCGTATAGGCTAAGCATGTAAATGCGCAGGCTGTTGGCGACGACGGCAACGAAAGCCTGCCCATACTGCCCGTCCCGAATTTGCGGTAGCGTTGTGCAACGAACAGTCTGACGGTCTGCGTAGTGATTTTCGTTAGCCGGGAAACAAACTGGCTTTTTGCGGGTAGTACGAATGGATATTCCGATTTTTCCGTACTTTAGTTCTTCTTATTTCGCTAAATCAATCAACGCAGCAGTTTATGAAACGTCTCCTATACCTGTTTGCCCTTGTGGCGTTTGTGGCCACACTCAATGCCTGTAGTAAAAGTAGTGAACCAGAACCCGTGTTGCCGGTGGTTGGCCGATGGGAATTAAACCGGGGGTTGCTCAGTGGATTCACAACGGCCCCCAGTCTTAATGGCCGCTCAGTTGACTTGCTTTACTTTGAAAACTACGCGGCTACTATCGACATCTTTGCCGATAAGACGTTCAACTCGAACGATAAGAGCGTTACCGTTGACGATTCGCCCGGAACCTGGGATTATACCGATACTGATCTTACACTTAAGTATGATAGCGGTACTCAGGAGACCTACACCTACGCAAAAAACAAAAATATTGAGGAGCTTACCCTAACTCCAGCCGTTAGTTACACCTTACCCGTATCCACTACGGCAACGGCTGTCGGTAAGCTTAACTTCGTTTACCGGAAGTAAATTACCGTCGCCTAACAACAAAGAAGGTCTTCCCATCGCGGGGAGACCTTTTTCTGTGTCACTTCAATATAGCCGTCACTTGTCCAGCACCACCGTACCACCCACTACGTAGGCACCCGATCCGGTTGAGAGTGAATACACCCGCTCAACCGTTCGCAGCGATGAATCAGTGCGAATGACGCGGTACGGTATGGCGCGGCCCGCTTCGATACGGTAAAGCAACTCGCCCGCGTTTACGTCGCCCAGTGCTTTCTTGCCGGTGGCGGTCAACACCGGGTGGTTTGTGGTGGCTTCGAGCAGTACGGGAGCGGTGTGTGGGCGGGTGTCTGCGGTGAGTTCATGGGCGGGGCTGAGCCAGACACCAACGAGCGGATACCCACCAGCCGGGTGGTTGTTTAGTTTCGTTACGGTGCTAACGGTAGCAATTTTGGTGGCTACATCGTAGCTCTGCACTGCGTCGCCGGGTACTACCTCAGCAATACGTTTGGCAGTACCGTTGGCCATCGTCACGAGGGCGTCGGGGGCGAAGCAGAAGTTGTATTCTTCCTTCTTTTTGGCTCCGTCGCCATCGGCTTTACCGCCCCCACCCGCCAGCAGACCGGCCATCTCGCGCGAAAGGACAAATGTCAGCGTCGACATCAGGCCGGGTTCTTTTTCGCCCACGTATTTCAAATCGTCGATATACGCGTCCCAGGCCGCGCGGTCGCCGGTTGCGCCGGGAATGACGAACGGTTTTAGATCGCCCGTTTTCTCGTTTTTGTACAGGGCCAGCAAGCCGAGTTCTTTGGTATCGACAGCCGAGAAGATTTTGTACAAATAAATCTTGCGGGTAATGCCGTCGCTGTATGTGAAGACGTAGGCCGGGCGCTCTTCGTAGCGGTCCAGGATAAACCCGTCGGCTTTGACATACGTGTCTTTATCGAGGTTGGCAATCTTGATGCCTTTGATGGCTTTGGCCTGGTCGGCGGTCAGAGCCGCGCTGGCGGTTTGCGCCCAAACGCGCTGACTGAAGGTTTGCGTCATTACCGCAACGGCAACGAAACAGAGAATAGCAAGCAGGTTATTTTTCATGGTTGGTCATTTTTTCGTGTACTCGCCAACGCGGGCGGAGATGGACTCAACAGCGCGGTGGGCAGAGGTAAAGGCACCAGCCATCCAGGCGGTGAGGTACGTGGTGTGTTCGCCCGCAAAATACACGTTACCGTCGGGTTCGAGCAGGGCGGGGAAATATTTCTTGCGGGTATTCTCGTCATACGTGGCCCAGCCGCCCCCGCTGTACGGAATACGGTGCCATGCCAGCGAAAACGAATTCTCGAACTCGGCGGGGTACTGCGGGTGGATTTTACGGCCCTGTTCCAACGCCAGTTTCTCACGTTCGGCAATAGAGAGTGCGGCTACGGCTTCGGCCCGGCTGTAAAAATTGTAATAGCCGATCAGGACGCCTTTCTTACCCTGAAAACCATACGATGGGTACCAAATCTGGTTGATGTCCATGTTGGTGCGCGAGATACCGCTGTAAATCCAGTCGTCTTCCTCCCAGAACCGCCGTTTGAATTGAAGCCCAATCTTGCCGGTTTTGATGTACGGCACAAAATCAGCCGCCCGCTTCACCGCACCAGACAAGTCGGATTCCAGATTCTTCAGCATCGGCAACGGCAGCGTACACACGCAGAACTCGGCGGTCAGTTCGGCGGGTTTACCATCTTTCTGATACACCACCCGAACGCCATTTTCGGTCTTGCGCAGTTCCGACACCGGCGCGGTGAAGAGGATTTTACCGGTTAGTTTTTTCTCCAGCGCTTTCGAAATAGCGTCCATGCCGCCTTCGGGCTGCAGGAGCGTGGTTTGCTGCTCGTAGATGTAATCGCCGACGTTGTAAAAAACGGGCTGGTTGAAGCCGGAGCGCAGCAAATCGGTCAGGCCGTAGGGATCGGTCATCTCGCCGGGGGTTGGCCCCGCGCCGGGTTCGGCGGTGGCTTTGTAGCCGCGTCGGTTGGTGCCTTTGTACAGATGCGCCGTGTTCAGGTCGCCCTCGTTCTTCAGAAAATCAACCAATTTCTCAACATCTTCTTTGGTCAGTTGCTGATCGAGTGCGTTCTGATCGAGCGCTTTGGCGAGCAGTTCGGCGGTATAGCCGCGCATATCGTTGTGATACTCTTTAACGCGCACCCGCCGATTGGCCAGCGGTCCCGTGCTGCCTTCGTTATACAAATAAGCCGCTTCGTTGTTGCCGTTGAAGATTTGCAGCGGTACGCCCAGTTCCCGGCAGTATTGCAGCGTAAGCTGGTGGTGGTGCGGAATCCGGGCGGCCCCGCCGTTAAAATACTGCCCGGCATCGAACCTCGACGTTTGGGTGGCACCGCCCGTTTCGGTCTCGGTAGTACCGCCCCGGATGGTCCAGACGCGCCCGCCCGACCGGCTACGGGCTTCCAGTACGGTGCAATCATAACCAAGTTTACCGAGTTCGTAAGCCGTAGCCATGCCCGCCAGTCCCGCGCCCAGAATCGCAACTTTGCGGCCTTTACCGTCGGGCGTGTGGCCCGTAGCGGGCAGGCTGAGTGCGTTGGCCGGAGCTGGTTGCAACAGTCCCCAGGCCAGCAACCCCGCGTAACTGGCCGACGTCTGATTAATAAAATCGCGACGAGTCATAAAAGAGAGGGAGGAAAGGGAGAAAGGGAAGAAAAGGAAAGAGGGGGTGTCAATACCATCCCTCTCTTCCCACTCCTCCGTTAACCCACAACCTTCTTGAAGCTGTCGATAAACATTTTCATTTCGTCCATCGTACCGATGCTGACGCGGCAGAAAGGCTGCTTGTCGAACTGGCGGGTTTGAATACCGATACCATCAGCCATCATCTTTTGCTGAAATGAGGCTGGTTTCATCCGAATCGGGAACAGCAGGAAGTTGGTGTTTGAGGGAATCACCTCGTAGCCCGTACCGGCCAGGGCTTTGGCCGTGTATTCGCGGGCTTTGGCGTTTTCGGCGCGGCAGAAGTTTTGCCAGCCCTGATCCTGATACGACGCAATACCAGCCATAAGTGTGGTGATGCTGACCGCAAACTCGCCGTTGGTGTAGGACTTTAGGAGTTTCAGCGTGTCAGGCTGGGCAATGGCGTAGCCCAGTCGCAGACCGGCAAACCCGTGAATCTTGGAGAATGTCCGGGCCAGAATAACGTTGTACCCTTCGGCAACGAGTTTGCCAAGTTTGGGCCGGTCAGCGGGTTCGTAGAAGTCAATATAAGCTTCGTCGATGAAGACCGGCACCTTTGGCGATACCTCGCGGACCAGGGCTTCCAATTCAGCAATGGGGACAACAGTGCCGGTGGGATTGTTGGGATTTACGATATACACCAGTTTCACGTCGGGTCGGTCCGCCGATGCGGTAATGGCGGCTTTGATGGCAGGCAGATCGTATTTGTAGTCCTTCGTCATGGGCAGGGCCTTTATGGTGGCCCCAAACCCTTCAGCGCGTTCCAGCAGGTCGTCGTAGGTCATGACACTGGTCAGGATGGTTCCCGCGCCTTTTGCGTAATGGTCGGCGGCTGCCATTAGAATATCCGACGAGCCGGGCGACATCATGATGTGTTTAGGCGTCACGAAATCATCGGCAGCAATCAGGCGTTTGATCTGATCGAACTCGTTCCAGGCGTAGCGGTTGCCCACTTCCATCGACTTTACAATGGCTTCTTTCGCGCTGGGGGCAATACCGTGCGGGTTCTCGTTGGCCAGCAGCCGTGCCCGCATAGCCTTTAGTTCGGGGGGGGCGGTCAACGGAGCAAATTCATCGACAAACACCGACTGACCAACCGGCATTAGCGAACCGGTACCAGCTTTGGCCACACGCATACCCGCCGTGAGTCCGGCGGTGAGTAATCCACTGGCGCGGAGCCAGTCACGACGAGTAAGGGGAGATGACATACGAGCTTGTTTTTGTTTTTTTGGAGATAAAGTTAAACGTTTCTCAGGATTTTTATTTTTCCTACTAAACGCCCAACTGCCAGTCCACGATATTACGAACTAAACTATCAAATTCGGCAGATTAATTAGCTAAATATTCGGCCAAATCTCTACGTAGCAGAATATTATATGATTTTCTTGGAGAGAGTCCATGTTTTGTGGTGGTCATTCCGGAAAACAAAAGACGTATAGCTATTCCGTTCATAGTCAGACTTGAAACCGCTCCAGCCACTGCCCCACGGTGGCACCCGTCAGATCAAATATCAGGTTGGGAAACAGGCCCAGCACCAGCGTCGATACGGCCAGAGGAATTAGCAGCAACTTCTCGCGGGGGGTC
>JBBRUB010000340.1:0-4999 GCA_038248175.1 Cytophagales bacterium
CCTGGAGTTGGCGGTATCGCTGACGGGTAAGGGCCACGAGTTCATCTTCGGTCAACATAGTTTTTTTGGGGGGGAGTATCTATTAGCCAAAGTAGTAGAATCTACAGACACAACCAATTAAGAAAACAATATTATATCATGCGACAAAAAGAAATGCACCCGCCGCCACTGGGTGCAACTAAGAAGGGACCTTAGCATTTTGGCAAAAAAAAATACCCGCTCCGATTCGGGGCGGGTATTCCAGCTTGCTCAACTAAACTCAAAAAACTAAGACTTTTAGAACGGTAAATCATTGTCGTCATCCTGATCCTGCGTCTGGTAGATGACGGGCTGGGCCTGGGGAGCGGGGGCCTTCTGGCCTGCTTCACTCTTGTCTTTACGGGACAACACACTGATCTGCGCGTTCACCACTTTCAGTACCCCAACGGGTTTGCCTTCCTTATCGAGATAAGCATCGGCAATGGCCTTGCCTTTTACGCTCACCATGTCGCCCACGTTCAAGTTGCTGCTTCGATCACTCGCTACGATTAGCTCGGCCCAGATGGTCCGTTCGGTCCACTCGGCAGCGTCCTTTGCCTTGTAAGAATCCTCAATGGCAACCGATAAGGCGGTAGCTGGTTCCCGTCCTTCTTTAACCGGTAATACATTGACTTTACCGATGTTTCCGATGATAACGATGCTGTTCCGTACTGACATGACTTTGTTGGTTTATGGGCTTTTCCGCCCGGTGAATTTGCACTCTTTCAACACTATAAAGATACGTCGGAGAGGTCTGGCTTACCAGTTGGCAGTCAAACGCTTATGATGGTACACCCTACCCCTTTCCCCGGTTATCTCAGCCCACTTTCGTGGGCCTTTTTCGTAGCTGACCTAATCTTCAGGTAAAACTACGTAGTAAAGTATTTCTTTAAAGGTAATCCAATTGAAACGGTAATTTATTTTTTTTCCGGTCGAAATGATTTAACTTGACCACTACGTCATTGCGCCTATCCCACCAATTCTGCGTGCGTTAAGTCGGCGTTCATCTCTGCTCTTTTTACCGTATGCAGCCTGCTTATCACGCTCCTTCCCAACTCAGTATTTTTGAGGATACGGCGCGGCCGTTCGGCTATGCCGTCCCGGTGCTTTCGCCGACTGGCGAAACGGGCGAGGTTCGCGCTGTTCCCCTGCGCCGGCGGGCATCAGCGGGCGTAGGGGACGCGCTGACCAGGGCAGCACCCTCTCATCAGAAGCGCATCATCGAAAATGCGTTTGCAGCTGGGCTGTTGCCCGCGTCGCTTCAGTTGCCGGGTGCCCGCTTAAAAGGCATCCAGCTGAGTGGAACGCACCGGATCGGCCTTCCGGAATCAGATTTGAGCGGGGCGGACCTCACCCACAGCCGCATCTGGGCTGATTTGTCGGGTAGCCACCTCAGGCAGGCCCGGTTTACGGGATCGGATTTGCCCGGGAGCTGACTGCCGGGGTGTCGTTTTTTCGGGCAGTCAGCTGCGCGGAGCCAGGCTGGAAGGAATCAGGGTCCGGTTGAGTGATTTGTCGGGCTGCGATCTGCGCGAAGCTTCCCTGGCAGGGGCTGATTTATCGGGGACGATACAGCAGGGCAGTGATCTGAGCCAGCTACAACTACGGGGGGCCTACCTGGGTGGTTGCTCGGTAAGCGTTGCCCAGTTGGGTCAGGCATCGCTAAAACCAATCCGCAACCGAATCGACGATTTGCTGGACACCTACCCGGCCATCGTGCCGGTATGGATAAACTGGCTACGGGCAGGGTACTGGCCCATCCAACAGGGTGAACTGAGGGGTCCCTACTCCGCGAGTGGGTGGCTACCCTCCGGTTTATCGGGGCTGGTCAGCCAGGCCCTGGGTCACCGCATTGGGGCGGGCTGGCGGTGTCATCCGGGTGGTGCCGAGTGGATCATCTGGCAGTTCGTGCGCAGCATTGGGTCGGGCGATCGGCCGCAGCACTCCGCTGTAGCCTGGTGGCTCTGCGAATGGCTGCGGCTACGGCGTGGCCATCATTGCAAACCAGGGTTTGTTTCCCGGTTGGAGCGGATAGCTGCTCAGCGTGGCCCGTCCGCCTTCCGCCAGTCCAGATCGTAATGACTGGGGATTACCGGCTCAGCAGGTTTTCGTGCGGTAGTTCCGAAACGGCATTATCGTTGATTGCGGCCCGTTTTTTTCTGATCACTTTATCACTGGCCGTATTGAAGCCAAAGGAATGCCCGGCGCAGCTTTTGTTTCATGAAGCGGTGAAGTAACCCTGGCCAGCCACGGGGGCTGGTTGACTCAGAACAGTTTCAGGTAAAAGCCCGTATGTTTTTCAATCAGTGGCCGCACGTTGTCGGTATACACCTGCTCGAAGCTCACGTAGTCGTCGCGGTCGTGGGTGACAAAATCCAGCTTGTAGAGGTCCATACCGGCATCATAGGTTAGCCCTACGGCGTCGCACAGTGCCCCACTTCCCATCTGCCAGCCCAGCCGGTAATTTTCATTGTCGTAAATGATGCCGGTGGCTCCCATCATCATAAAGCCCATGCGGCTGATCAAATCAAACATAACCTGAATCTCGGGCCGTGGCGGGGCGGCTGTCTGGGGTTTTGTCTGGGTTGTGATCCGGGTTTGGGGTGCCGTCACGGCCTGGTTTTGGGTTCCTGTCTGGGCTGTCATACTTGCCATTCGTTTAGATTTTTTGCTACTATAAAGATACCTCGCCCCCGGCCTGTTTTACGCCTTAGCCCCCCCGGCAAAGTAGAGTGCCTGGACACTGTTTCCCGGTTATCTACTTTACCTGAATCAGGTGAGTTGACTATTGACCATTGGCTCCGGCGGCCAGTGGTAATTCGGGCAGATAGTCCCAGTGGGTGGGGTTTAACTGGCGGGTTTCCTCGTGGCTCGTCAGTCCATTGGCAGCCCAGCCGCCCGTGGTCATGTAATTCGTCTCATCGCCGTATTTATTCAGGACGGGTTCATCCACGTACTGCTCGTTGAGGTCTTTATCCCAGGTAACGGGTTCAATATTTTTACCCGCACAGACGAGTATGGTAGTTCCGTCTTTGGGTGCGGTGTCGATTAATTTCCACTCGGCTTTCATCGTATGTTCAGGGTAAATATCATGACTAAATTTACTTCCGGGTAAGACGGGCCTTCGCTACCGTTTTTAGTAGAGCCGCAGGCAGAATCCCGTTTCCAACTCGATCAGCGGCCGCACGTCCTCGACGTACATTCGTTTGAACACGTTGCGTTTGGGCGAACGCCTGCGGCTCCTGCTGGTGATAAATTCAAGCTGATAGGCACCCCAGCATTCCTGGTAGGTAAACACCACCCCGGTACACTTCGCCCCCGCGCCCATCCGCCAGCTCAGGCGGCAATTGTGATTATCAATGACCATGTTCGTGGCCCCCATTGTCAAAAAGCCCTCGCGCGAGATGAGGTCGAACATGGTTTGCACCGCCAGGTTCATGGCCGTGGGCTTCTCGATCTCACTGGTGCTGGGTAGCGTGGTAGGCGGTAGCATGGTCGTTGTCGTTAATAATGGAAGAGTTGCCTGCATTAAATTACCGGACGGTTTCGCGCCTTTAGCGCCCCTTTCGTATGGGTTGTTGAGGACCTGGTTCATCGGCGGCTACCGGGCAACCTGTACTGTCCGGCCCGGTAGCTGCCTGCCGCTGCTCCGCTCGCAGTAATCCCGGTACGGACGCTCTTTGAATTCATAGATGATTCCCTTGGCACCCAGGTTGACCGGATGATAGAGCTGCTGGGTGATACCCTGCCGAAGGGCAACGATGTCCTCTTTAGTCATCTCCCTGGTTTCCTGCTTACCCGCGCTGTCCAGATAAGCAATGAACCTGGAAGGACCCAGATTCGAGTTGGTACACACGATGCAGAAAGGGATTTTCTGCTTGATGAATTTGACGATTGTGTTCATAGGTTCACTGGGGGTCTGCGCACCACCCGCTCGATTGATTGTGTGATTTATCTTACTCTTCTAAAGATACCGCTTTGGGTAGGGGTCAGCCAGTTGAGTGCGGCCAATGGGGGCCAGCGGCATTCCACTTCTTACCCGGTTATCTATCCTGCCCCCACCGGGGGTATGAAGCGGTGAGGTGCTGGCCAGGGCAGGCCGCTACGCGGGCTCTGCCTCCGCCAGAGCGGTGAGTTCGTCGATACACTACTCCGGGTTATAGTAGTGGGCGTAGGTATAGTCCGTTTCGGGGTCTTCACGCTCACGGCGGTCCCGTATTTTCTCGATCAGCCCGAAACGTACCCGCTCAGTAGCCTGGAAATCAATTATAGTCATTGGTTTTCCGGTGCGGGCCGGTTTAAGTATTCATGCAGTAAATCACTCAAAAGCTGGGGCAGGCGTTTGTCCAGATCGTGGGGGCCGGGCCGCTGGAAGACCTCATTGAAGAACTCATCAACGTACTCAAGTTCATCCTCACTGGCTCCCTGCTGAGCGAACGGTTTTTTAGCCTGGGCGAACAGGGTTTCCATGCGCTCAACGTACAACTCGTAGCTGACCGACTTAAAGAGTTTACGGGCGTCGCTCAGGGCATCGAACTCTTGTTTGTAGTGCTTACGAGCCTGGGGGCTGGCCTCGTCAAAAAACGTCCCCCCCGGCTTTATCCACTGACGGGCGTAATTGATTGGTTCATTCAGTACACTCACAAAATCGTCGTACAACGCTACCCACAGGCCCAGCACCTCACTCAGTGTCCGCGCGTTCCATTGCTGGTCGTCACCAATTTTTCCAATCAGTTCGCCAATGTCAGGTAAGGACGCTACGCGCAGGGGCAAACTGGCCGAGGGGGGCGGGGGGGCAAAAAAATCGAGCTGCATAACCGGCTGTGCTGGGTTGGTTACTTCTCCATAAAGATCGCGGTTCGGGGGCTGGCTTCCAGGCCTAAGATGCTACTATGGCGTTATCAGGCCCCGCCTTTTCCCCTGTACTCTTCTTTTCTCGAATGACGCATGTGACGTGTTGCCCCAACGGCCCCGCTCCATA
>JBBRUB010000341.1:0-4987 GCA_038248175.1 Cytophagales bacterium
CAACTCCCGCAACTGAAAGATCGAATGTGACATGCCCAGGATGGCTTCGGAGCCAATCAATGTGGACTTGCCCGGCAGCAGATCGAGTCCTTTTTTATCGCCCTGCCCCTGAACCAGTACGTCGTCCCACTCGTGAAAACTTTCCTCGGAGTTGGTCAGCAGCAGGCCCACGTGCAGCCGGGGCTGCAGGCCCACCGCCTGGGTCAGGTTGGCCTGTGAATCCAGATCGACCATTAGCACCCGTTTGCCTCGCTGGTGAAAGGCGGCAGCGGTGTTGAAGGCAACGGTGGTTTTCCCCGAGCCGCCTTTGTGATTGAAGACCGCGACAATAACTGGTTTTGACATGATTGGAAAGGGTTGATAAACGGATTGACAATTCAAATACAAACAACGGGGTAAATGGTGAACACTCAGTCCGTAATGACGACCTCGACGGTTTCCATCTGTCGTTCACCCGGAAGCTGGAGAGCGATCGGTTCGGCCACCTCCGGCTCAGCAGCCCCCAGCGGATGTTGCAACAGCCCCCCGGCGGGCAGGCCCTTTTCCACCTGGTGACGGCTCATGCACAGCGCATCCTCAATCGAGAAGGCGGGCAGCAGGTTGATATAATTAAAGCTCTTATCGCCTGCTGTGGCGGTTTTGAGCACCAACTCGAAGGGAACCATACTCAAACTGCCCAGCAGGGCTTTCCAGTGGTCGACCATGGCCACGACCTGGGGAATGCTACTGCTTTCTCCGCCCGAACTCAGCCGCCAGTAACCGATGCGTGGAAACCCCCGGATCATGAACTTGAGGTACATCTCGGACTTCCATTTGATGTGCTTCGCCTTGTCTTCGGTAAGCCCCGCGCGCAGCTTATCCACCGTGATCTCGGCAATATTGGGCCGTTCGACCCGCGAAATTATTTTAGTAAAGCCAGGCTGGTAATCAGGCGCATCAGCTCGGTGCTTGAAATAATAATTCTCTCCGTCGGAGAAACCCACCAGGTCACCTGCTTTATCGCGTATCTCAAGCCGGACGGAACAACTGTTTTCATCCTCATCAGAGAAGAAACAGATGGGTACCCGGCTGGGTGTCTCTCCAAAAAGCTGCGTAAACCCTTCGGCTGATTCGCCCCTGGGTACAAAGTATTCGCATTTCTTGGGGTACTCGAATCCTTTCTGGTGTTTCACCTTAATGCCCATACCCAGGCGACCAATTTCAGTGAGGGCGCCAATGGGAATACCAGTCGTTGGTTGAGCAGGGGTGTTGGTCAGGATGCGCATAGGGATGTATAAAATTTTAGACAATTTACGATTACCTCGCCATATCAGGAGAAATAATGTTTTTTTTCGGTCGCGTTGTTTTTTTAAATACAGACGGTGACTCTTCAGTAGTGCCTGCGTTTGTCTAAAATTTTAGACAAAACTGCGTCAAATAGTTAAGAAAATAGACGGTAACCCGGTTGGCCCATGCGGCTAACGTTTCGGGATGTATCTACGTTGATGCCGCGTTTTTTCGTACTTAAAGATACCATTAATTGCCTGATTAAGTACGGGTAACTTACTGAAAATCAATGATATTTAAACGCTTCCCCTGTTATTTCGCTGAAGGAGTGAGGTCGCCCTGAGGGGGGTTCTTTCTTCCTAATCATCCAGGTTGTATTTCCAGCGCAGATGACGCACGTAATGCACGGCGCAGCAATAATCCGTCCCCTGATGCCCTACCGCGTCGGCAGCATCATCAGCATTAGCCAGGGCCATATGCTGAGGCCAGAGGGGATTGTTGCAGGGTCCATAGCGTCGCCGCTCAGAGCGTCCGGGTTCCTGGGCAAACAGCGAAAGCTGGGCGGGTGAAGGTGTCGGCATCGGTTTAGTTCAGGGTTGGCAGATCGTAGCCGCAGTCCCGGCACAAATGCCCGGTTGAATCAATGAAGCGGGTTCCCCGGAAGTACCGAACGGCTCCGGTGTTGTCGCGGACCAGGTAACCGTTTTTGTGGATCTGTCCGGGGTATGCGCTGCCCCGGCTGAGCCGGTGAGTCACGCCGACCGCGTCGCGGCAGTACAGGGGTATAGCGTTAGTTTCCTTCATAGCGGTCATGGAGTTTGATAAATGTCCCTGTACCGAACTTCTTTTCAAAATCGGGCTGGTTGCCATGCACAAAGTCCCCGTTGAACATGAGCCACTTTTTTTCGTGACCCACGGGCCGCAGGTGATCCGGGTAGCCTTTTATGGCGCAGGGGCTGAGGTAAACAGCGGGGGTACGCTCACTGACAAACCCGTTACCTACAATTCCCTCACCCACAATAACGACGTCTTCGACACCCGCCATCAGTGACGAACTGTGTTGCTTGTGATGGCGATAGATCTGGGCACGAATACCCGATTGTGGCTGGTCTGTTGCGGGGCTGCTTGCGGGGGTCTGGGCTTGCATAATCGAGCGGGGTTTACGTCCTCTTTCTTCTCTATAAAGGTCGCTCTTTCCCCCCTTTTTTACCGGCTTACATTCCACTGTGTACCCGGTATGAACTCGGCTCCTTTCCCTGTTATCTGCGGTCGTGCCGCCCCTTACGATTTCGGCATTCTGTTCGCTTTTCTCTACCGGCTGTTTACAGACAGTCTGTACAGGTGAAGTGGCCGCTATCGAGCAGATGCAGTGATTCGTTTACTACCGGCATTGCCAGACGACTCATCCGGTAATTTGCTGGCTCATCATTTCCCGGAGCTCGGTACTCCGGGTACGACTTCGTCGGGCTGAGCGGGTCAATAATTCAGACTGTGGTTGAATGTGCCTATGCTTCACCCCTTATAAGCTGTTCTCTGCGCATTACATAGGTTGACACGAGAATCTCTTTCATTCCAGGTTCAGGGATATAGGCATACTCTTCATCGATCATCAACAAATGACAGGTCTTGCCAAAATCAATCATAGGTGGGGCCATATCGTAGAACGCATTGCCTTCACTCTCTTCCTCGACATCTTCACTAATAACCGGCCAGTAACCAGCGCATATAACTCGTCATAGGTGACGATTGGCAACTATTGCCAACGATGCCAATCGTCTTCATTTCCACGTTTACGAATGCGGTAGTAGTCGTAGGGGTCGATACTGTTTTTGCGTCCTTTAACGAAGCGGTCTTTATTTGGTGGCTGCAAAAATAGTAACAGGTCAATGTCTCCGGCTGTGCTGCCACCGGGCGGAACATGCCCCGTCTCCCCCATTTCGGCAGCGAAGTTTTCGGCGGCCTGATTACAGGCGTCCATCCGTTTTTTGAAGGCACTCAGCTTGCTGAACGTATCCGTTCCTGATTCAATGATATAGCACATATTTCTAGTTGGGTAAAATGTTTCATTATGTTAAATTAAGCAGTTAAATCTTGGAACGTACGCAGTGGCCGTGGCTAAAACGGTATTCCCGCAGTTGCTCGGTGGTCCAGTCGCCGTATTTCAACAGGGCTTTGGCCAGGAATTCGGGCAATGTTAGTCGGCCTTTGACGCCTAAATTCAGCTTTAGGTGGCTGAACTTTGCCAGTTTGGCCGCTTCCCGTTCAACCCAGTACGCCCAGCTTAGGGGCTGGGTTCTGAATAAAAATACGCACTCAGCCAGATTTTGAAACGGACAGAACATGCAATTGGACGGCATTGGTACCGGTTGTCCGCACCCCGCGATGATGCGCTGGCAGGCGGTTCGGTCGTGCCTCAGATCGAGGAGCGGATAGATATGGCTGACGCACTGTTTTCGCCACTTGGGAATATAAGCCGGGCCGCTGTCAACGGGGGCAAATATTTCAGTCTGGCAGCCCTCATCGGTGACCTTTGGTTTGGGCACCGGCGTCTGCGCCCGGCTCTGCTCCCCGTCGGCGAAACCAATCCAGGTAACGAGCTTACCAAACGCAAGACGGTACTGCTGATAAACGGCGGGATCAGGGCCCCGGTAGCCGTAGTGATTGCGGAGCCACTGGGCTAAAAACCGGTAACAGACCTTGACTTTCAGGTTGTCGGTACACGTTTTGGGGAAAGCCACCCCCATGACGTTGTTGTTTCGTTCCATCTGGGCCGTAAGGCTGGGCCAGGTCCTGCCGTGAAAGCCCATCTCGGGTTTAACGAACGTAAAGTCGATATGAGCCACGCGGCAAAAAGTCTCCAGACCGGTCACGTAGCTGATCGTATCGGGAAATTCGTTACCCGTGTCGGACATCACGGCCACGAAATTTACGTCGGGGGCATACTGATTCCGAAATGTCTCATCGTGGGCGTAGAGCATCAGCAGGGCGACCGAATCCTGCCCCCCGCCCACGAACAATACGCGGGTCGGTCGGTGGGGGTTGAACACATTAGGGGGTAGTAGGGGCGCGTTGGGAATCATACGGACGTCAGGATAGTCGGCCTTCCTCAAGCAGGGTAAGAATATGTTCGAGTGCCGCCGTCGAGATACGATGGAGATAATAATTTCCTGACAGGGTATCTGTTTCGTCGCTCTTGGGCGTACACGTTGTCAGGTAGACCGACAGGACCTCTTCCGGGGGTGGTGTCAGGGATGGCCAGTCTTCTTTTGGTACCAAATACAACCAAAGGTGTGCGCGCTCCTGACCAGCCGACAGTATTTCCGGGCCTAACATAGGCGAAGCGACAAAGCCACATCCATCGGGGTCTAGCTGAGTCATCAAGGCCAGTATTTTAGCCGTAACCTCGTCCCTGTTCAGTTCCGGGTGTACCGTTCCGGGGCGGCAGAGTAGGCTGGCTGGCCCGTCGTTGTTGTGATTTTCCATAGATCAAAGATCGCCAATCAGGGACGGGGGTGCGGGCTAACCGGCTGGTGTATAGGCTACTGGCCGTTACCCTTTGCCCGGTTATCTCCCCTGCAATGAAAGTAGGTGAAGTGTCACCCACCCCCCGGCAGGGGGTTAGCTACAGCCCATTTATCTGCCTGGTTATTCGGTAAACAAATACCCGGTCGGGTAAGGCGCTGCTCAATCCGCGCCCGGTATCAAGGAACTCGAGTTCGCG
>JBBRUB010000342.1:0-4982 GCA_038248175.1 Cytophagales bacterium
CATTGTCATTCTGTTGAGCAAATATGCAGCAGTAGCCTTTCAGACACACCGAATCCGATCTTTATCGAGTTCAACCTGTCCCGCCTGAATCAACTCGTCTAATGCAGATTCGAGCGGCTGGATAACTGCATCTGTCAATTTTTGGAAACCGAGCAATTTCAGCGTTGCCTGAAACAGCTCGACACGCTGGCTGGACTGGTTTTGGCGGAGCAGACCCAGTATAGCCACCTGAATTTCCTGCGGGGCTACCCACTCAATTTTTCGATAGGCTGTTTCCATATTCTCCCGCGACCGCACTGGCGTATTGTTGGACGGAACTTTAACCCACAGAAAGTCTCCTTTCTGATAAAAAAGCCTGGCCTGGACTCCGGCCTGAAACACATAATAGAAGTGGCCACGAATCCGGTCGCCGACACGGGTTACGTTGAAGGCTTCTGCTATCCGTTTCATAATGTAGTCACCATGGGCGGGACTTTCTTCGGCAAGCAGTTCAGCTATGATACCAATCAATTTCTCCTGCCTGACTTCATGCAATCCGTCACGGGCTATATACCTCCTAAGTTCTTTCCTGCGGTACGGCACACTCAACGGAGTCCCGGAACTAATTTGACGGGAACTAACAAGTATATCAGCAATGGTCTCTGCATTATCAGGCGCAGGTACCAGGCGCGTATTCGTTTTGCTCGCTTCCAGATGGGCCAGGAGTTTTTTCTGCTGGTTGTCATTGTCGTGGAACCAGTCGGTACTCCATATCCGGTAGATTTTCCAGCCCATACCTTCCAGCACCTGCTGGCGCACGTGGTCCCGGTCGCGGGCAACCCGGCTTCGGTGGTACGTAGCCCCGTCGCATTCAATGCCCACCAGATACCGCTGCTCGTTGGGGAAATCGGGATGCCGAACGCCTAAATCAATGCGAAACCCCGACGCACCAATCTGCGTATCGACCCGGTAACCAGCGCGTTCCAGCACCTCTTTCACTGATTCCTCGAAGGGTGATTCCGTACCGCTTCCCACCGACGGGGCTTCGGGCATCTCGCCGGTGGCGGCAAATTGCAAAAACGATTGCAGCACGGGCAGTCCTTTGTTGGGGGAGTCACCCAAGCGTATATCATTAGCAGTCAGACCCGTAAAAATAACGCACTCTTGTTTTGCGCGCGAGAAAAGCACGTTCAGCCGCCGATGTCCGCCCGCGCCATTTATAGGACCGAAGTTCATTCGTAACGCACCATTAGCCTGTTTGGCGAAACCAATGCTGACAAAAATTACGTCACGTTCGTCGCCCTGAACACTTTCCAGATTCTTTACAAAGAATGGCTCGGTCGGGTGTGCGTTACGAAACGTAACCCAGGCCGGGTCGGTACATTGGTCCAGCTCGTTTTCGATTAGATCCATCTGAATTGTACTCATGGCTACTACGCCGAGTGTCTGATGGCTCCGGTGGCGGACGTGAATCAGAATGGCGTTGACTACGGCTTGTGCTTCAATCAGATTGCCGGTTTTCGGCGCGTAAACGCCCGCAACGGGTTCGAGCCGCAGACCAAGCCCGTTGCCCCGACCTAATGGGTTGGGCGTTACAATCAGCAGGTCGTCGTAAAATTCCCGGTTCGACACTCGAATCAGCGAGTCGTGGCGGCTTCGGTAGTGCCAGCGTAACATGGCCTGAGCTGCACCCCGACCAGAAAACAGCCCCAGAATGCTCTCGGTGTCCTGCACAAACTGATCGTCCTCGTTCTCAGTCTCTTCTGTATCGACACCGTCGGAGCCATCGAGTTTACTGTCGAAAAAGGAGGTAGGCGGCATCTGTTTATCATCACCTACTACGATAGCCTGTTTGGCCCGCATCAGTGCGCCAAACGCATCGACGGGCTTCACTTGACTGGCTTCGTCGAAGATTACAACATCAAACGACAAACTTTCGCGGGGTACGTACCGGGCAATGGACAGCGGACTCATCATAATTACCGGCTTGATACGCTGCACGGCTTCACCAGCTTCGGTCAATAATCGGCGTAGTGACAGGTGCCGGGTTTTCTTGTGAAATTCACGATGTAGCACACCCATTTCGCCAATGGCATGACTCGCAGAGGCACTGGGTAAATTTTGCTGGTGCGTCAGCACTACCCGCGCCCGATTGACACGCAGCAGCCCGGTTTCTTTCTGGGAGAACTCGGTGGTCAGTCGTTTCAATTCTTCGCTGTAAAGCGTAGCGAGCAAGGGCCTGCTTTTGCGCGCATGATCGAGCAGATAGGCATTTACCGAATAGCAGAACGTATCATAGACCCGGGCTGGCTCTTCGGCACCCATCTCCAAAGCAGTAATCAGTTCGGCTAACCCTTTTTGTTCAAGAAGTTGCCGGTGATAATTCCAGGATACGACATTGTTAAGCGAAGGCAGTCGGGCCTCCATTTGCGTTATTACCTGCGCATTCTCAGCGAGTAATCGTTGATTGCTGACACTGGCCGTTTCAGTATCGAATGCCAGCACACTCTGTAATGCCTTCCAGCCCAATTCCCACCGGGTCAGGCTATCGGCAAAGGGCGTATGGAGTTGGGCTAACGCTTTGGTGTCGCTATCTAACTGATCCAGTAACCAGGGGGATACGTTACCAGCGTCCATGTCAACGTGAATCTGGGTCAGATAGCGACTGGCTTCGCGGTAATCGAGCCAGTCGAACACGTCGGCACCTATTCCGGGAAGCAGACCGTCGAATCGCTTGCATAGCGTCGTTAGTTCTTCGGTCTTTTCGTGGTGGTCAATCAACTCGTCTATCAGCGTTCGCTGCAAGGCCGTATCGTCAGGAAGTCCTTGTTTGCACCAGTTTTTCAGTCGTTGTTTAGCGGCCTTGAACTCCCCCGACGTCAGGCGTTTCCACCAGCTATTTCCGTACTGCTGGTAAGCCTGCCGGAGTGTGTAGTCTATGCTGGTCAGGGCCTCGTTGATAACCTGCACTTTTAACCGGGAGCGCAGTGCGTTAACGGAATCGCCAAGCGCGAACAGTGAGTCAACCTGTTTGGCCTGACTAAACCACAACGGGCTGCTGAGATTTGCCAGTCCGCGTAAGTCCGGCTTATGGGTCAGTCGTTTTAGCGTACCACGCACCAGATGAAGATCGGCGGTGTTGACTGACGTTGATACAGGAACGCCCTGTAAACTTAATGATACAATCAGTTGGCGTAGCGTCTCGTAGGCTTCGGTGAGGCTTTTAAACTGATTATTGATGTTCTGCTGGTCCAGTATAGTCAGCGTTTGCAGTGAACTCCCGTAAAACGGCGACTGTGTAGCCGGGCCAAATTCCGTTACGTGCCGGCCAGCTTCGCTCAACGTCTTCTTCTTGTCATCAATCTGCTCTGCTGTCCAGTCAGGTACATCTGTCAATGTCATTGCCCGCAATAGAGCAGTCGGATACCGATTTTTCAGAATGACCATTTCTCCGGTCATGTCATACGGTGAATAACCAGTTTGTCCGATTTTCTCTGTGATTTGACTGTAATAAGCTTTTAGTCGCTCTCTGGAAGCGATCAACTCGTTTGTCTGGTCTGATAACGATACCGTCGCCTGCTGATTAGGCAATTGCAGGGTACGCTGAAGTTCGGCCAATACGTCCTTCGGGCGGGCGTTGTGGCTATGGAGTTCGAGACAAACCTGCCCCAGCCCAATTGTATCGAGCCGCCTTTTCACGACCGACAGAGCCGCCATTTTTTCGGACACGAACAACACCTTTTTGCCCTGACGTACAAACGAAGCAATCAGGTTAGCAATGGTCTGCGATTTGCCCGTGCCAGGTGGCCCCTGAATAACGAGGTGGTCACCCCGCAATGCCCGTCGAATGGCCTCGGTCTGCGAACTGTCTGCATCAACAATATTATCGAGTTCGTCGGCGGTCAGCGCATCCACATCTACCGGAGCATCGGCTCCCTGAACGGACCTGAATGAGCCATTAGCGGCAAGCAGTGTACTTAGGATAGGCGCATCCGCTTCGGCCAGCCTGTCGGGGTTCAGGTCTTCATACATGGCCAGTTTAGCGAACGAAAACAAGTCCAGTGCGATTCGATTTGTGTGAACGCGCCAGCGAGTGCATTCGCTACGTTTAGCAATGATTTGCTCAATCAGGCGTATATAATCCTCAAAGTTTCCAGTATCGCCACTCTGCTCAATAACTGACCAGTCAGGCCATTGAATACCGTAGTCATCGCTCAGTTTTCGGGCGAGTGAGGGATTTGGCTGAATCTCTTCCTGATTGTACGTGACGCTGAATTTGCCGTCGTCCCGGCGGGTCAGCTCAACCGGAACCAATAGTAACGGGGCAAAAGCGGGTAATTCACTGTGCTCGCTTTCGTACCACTCTAAAAAGCCAAAAGCCAGATAAAGGACATTAAATCCTTGCTCCTCCTGAAAAGAACGAGCTTCACGGTATAGTTTAGTCAGTCGTTTTTGCAGCCCTTCTGCTGGCAGGTCTGTTTGTAACGGAGAGACTTTCTTATCCGTCGGCTTTTCAATTATGGACAGAAACTGGACGGGCGTTGACTGTAATAAACCATCTACGAGTTGGGAAGTCGCCAGACTTAAGCTACTTGTTGACACTTTTACACCCCGTTTTGTTAGCTCCCAACGGTACTTGATTAACGGATTTCGAAGTGTGGTGTCAATCAGTTCATGACGGGCCTTCTCGAGCAGTATAGAAAAAGACATAGATAAATAATCCGGTTGCAGGTGTGACCTAATGCGACATGCAATATACGGTCATGCTTTCCTGAATTGAATTGTCTGGAACAGGTTTTGTGAAAAATCCACGGCAGGACACATTACTCGTCAGTCCTCGCTATTTTTGCCCTATGCAACAGGCACCTCCTCAATCGAATTTAGAATCGGCGCGGATGATTTTCCTGGCTTACCTCGAACGGAAGAGCCTGCGGAAAACTCCCGAACGCTTCGCCATCCTCGAAGAGATATACAACCGCGCCGACCATTTCGACGTCGATGAG
>JBBRUB010000343.1:0-4965 GCA_038248175.1 Cytophagales bacterium
AACACCATGACTCGTCTATTTTTTGCTTTGCTCCTCTTTGGCGCCACTCAACTTGCTACCGCCCAAACAGCACCCATACCGTTAGGTTTGCCCCGTGAGATAAAACCAAGATACAGGGTTGCCTCGCTGACTAGAAACTAAGATATTTCAAGGACAGAAGGACTGCCCTATGCACCCAACCGGGAGATAGACCCATCGGCGCGATGCAGACCCTTCTGGCCCTTGAATGTACAGAACCTGGCAACATATAGGAATTTAGGTTTGCGACCTATTATCACGGTTATGTTGGAGTGTTCTGCGTACTTGTTTTGGTCACTGTAAAACTAACAAAAAAATGAAAACCTACACGTATTTTATTGGCGTTGATTTAGGCAAATCAACACTGGCTGTCTGTGTCTTGAACGGTCAGGAAAAACTAGTGCTGGAAATGACCATTCCCAATACCAAAGCAGGCATGGAAACCCTGCTCAAACGGCTGGAACGGTTGCCCGACTTCACCCTGGGAACAGCCCTGTTCTGCATGGAGCATACAGGCATCTATTGCCAGCCACTAGTCGGCTTTTTCTATCCTATGACTGCTGACCTCTGGTTGGATTCGGCGGTGCGAATCAAGCACAGTCTGGGTATTAAGCGGGGTAAAACGGATAAAGCCGATGCCCGTGCTATTGCCAAATACAGTATTCGTAATCAAGCTGACTGTCAGTTATTTACTTTGGCTGATACGGTACTCCAACGGATACGTCAATTGGCCCAGCAACGTGAACGGCTGATGAAAATGGCGAAAGAACTGACCGATTTAAGCCAGGATTATAAGGCAATGGGGTTGAGTGCCGAACTAACCCTACACCGCCAAAGTAGTGACGACGTACTGGTCGTTTTGCAGAAGAAAATAAAGGTAATCGACGGGCAAATTCAGCGGGAAATCAAGACTTCACCCCGTCTTCAAACCAATTTTGATCTGTTACAGAGCATACCAGGTGTAGGCCCCCAAACGGCCCTGTTCATGCTGGTTTTCACGGGTAATTTCAGCCGGTTTAATGATCCAAAAAAATTGGCGAGTTACTCGGGTGTAGCTCCGTTTGCCTATGAGTCGGGTACGTCGGTACGGGGCCGCACGAAGGTGAATCGGATGGCGAATATGAAGTTAAAAAGTCTGCTTCACATGGCTTCGATGAGTGCGGTAAAAATGGGGGGAGACCTGAAGGATTATTACCAGCGGAAAGTGGGCGAGGGGAAGAATAAAATGAGTGTTTTAAACGCGATCAGGAACAAACTCGTCCACCGGATGGTGGCCGTTATTGAGCGTCAAAGTCCCTACAAGCCTGTTTTGATAAAAATTGCATAATTTTTAGTTAGCAAGCCTTGTTTTGTTCATAGGAATCGCCCGCCGGAAACCCATCGCTTTGTCATCGAAATTGCCGGAATCCGGGTGGGGACAGTTACGGCAGTTCGGGAAGAAAAACCGGGCAACCGCAGTACCATTACTACCGTGGGCGACGTAAAAATTCACCTGCTGGTCTATACCGTCAACGTGTATTACAAAGCAATTACGCAGCTTACGCACAATAAACTCATCAGTTCGTATGTGGATGCCCACACTAACCGGGGTAACTACATGGCTAAAACCGACTGGAAACAGGGCCATCTCTGCTGGACGAGAAAGAAGACGATTATTTTTACGAGAAAGGGCAGTTGATAAAAGTGGTTCGGCACAACAAAATCAAGAACTTCGTACTGACGCGGATGGATTGAAGCCCGGATTAACATCCGGCAAACCTGTCAAATTACCTTTGGCCCCTGCTGGTTTATTTCCGAGACATAAGCTTCGCTCATAATGCCCGCGCTGAGGAACGCCTGCTGCATAGCCTCCCCTACCCTGCTGGCCGTTTCCTGATCCCTACAGAGTGCGAACATCGACGGGCCAGAGCCAGAAATACTGCATCCCAGCGCGCCGTTTTCAAGCGCGGCCTGCTTGGCTTCGGCAAATTCAGGAATCAGAATTGACCGCACCGGCTCAATGATGACATCGACCAATGAGCGGCTGATAAGGTCATAGTCGGGCGTCATCAGGCCCGCAATCAGGCCCGCCACGTTGCCCATCTGCGTGATGGTATTTTTGAGCGACACTTCATTTTTCAGGATAAACCGGGCATCTTTGGTATTCACCTCAATATCGGGATGGACGAGCGTACAAAACAGCATGGCCGGTGTCTGTATCCGAATGACGTCGAGCGGCTGGTAACTGCGCACCACCACAAAACCGCCCAGCAGCGACGGCCCCACATTGTCGGCATGGGCCGAGCCGCAGGCAATGCGTTCGCCTTCCATGGCAAACGGAATCAGCTCGCGGGTGGTGAGGGGCCGATCCATTAGCTCGTTGATGGCAAACACGCCCGCTACCGCACTGGCCGCGCTGGAACCGAGTCCGCTGCCGAGGGGCATCTGCTTGTATAGCACCACATCGACGCCCAGATCAGGCTGGCCAATGTGTTTCAGAAACGACTGGATGGCAATACTGGCCGTATTGCGGTGCGCTTCGCGGGGCAACCGACCACCATCGCCAAGGATGTCAGTGATACGGACGCCCGGCTCGTTGGTAAGCGTAAGGGTAATTTTATCGCCGGGGTTATCGACAGCAAAGCCGAATATATCGAACCCGCAGGCGACGTTGGCTACGGTAGCGGGGGCAAAAACGCTGATTGACTTCACGGGAAAGGGAGCAAATACAGGGCAAGATTACTGCTTTTGGCCCGGAACCGCAATGTTCAGGAATAGAACGCATACCAGTATTTGTGGGCTGCAAATGAATCAGCCCCGATTTGTACGGTACAAATCAGGGCTGATATAACAACGACGCTGCATACCTACTTCTTCCCAAACAAACGACGGAAGAAACCCGTCGCTTTTACTTTCGTTTCAGCTATTTGCGCGGCTGCTTCATCTTTAAGCTCATCCAGTTTGGCATGAGCAACTTCCAGTTGTTCGATAGCTTCGGCTTTGAGTTCGTCGTATTTCTCTTCTGCCACGTTCTGGAGTTGTTCGGCTTTGACCGATGCGGTCTCGTAAGCGGTTTCGGCCTGGGCCTGAAGATTGGCGATGGTTTCGGCAGTGGCTGCTTTAGCGGTGTCGATGTGTTCTGACGCCTGTGCTTTTATACCGTCAATGTCGATTTGGCGGCCTGCTTCTTCGGCTTTGGCAACGAGTTGATCGCGCAGATCTTCCATTTTATCAACGGTAGCAGTCATTAGCTCGCCCGCGTCGGTCTTCAGCGTATCGAATTTGTCCGCTGCATCGACTTTCAGGGCGTCAATTTTACTGGTTGTTTCGGTCGGTACGACTTGGGCAGCCTCGTCAATCTGATTTTTTTCGGTATTGTCCATACAGGATTGGTGAGAGTGGTTAAGTCGTAAATGTACAATCGAGTCAGATAAAACCTATCCTAACCGCCGTATTATCAGGCCGTTTACCAAATCGAACAGAGCGGTTGGCTTCACAGTACGCCAGTTGGCAAGGTCGAGCGTACCCCCAAAGTTGATGTAATAGTCGAGATGGTACTTCTTCCATTCACGCTCCACAAATTCGGGCGAGTGGATAGCAGCAATCCAGCCATCTTCCACGTCCTCGAACCACTCTTCGTAGTAGCTGTCGTCGGAGCCGTGAAAATTAAAGACGTTCTCGGCAATCAGGACGAAATGCTTGATGCCCTGGTGAATTAGCGGGTCGATAACCTGCCGTTTCAGGTACATGATGTCATTATGCAGCGTGTCGTTCCACTCGCCAAAAAGCTCAATGATCACAAACTGTCGGTCATAGTTGGTGTACAGAATCTTGCAATAGAGCGTTTCGGAGCCAATTTCGTCCCAGAGCGGATGGATGTAGTAGCCGTAGATATTGTTTTCGTACTGCTGCATGTTGTATTCCTGCTCGTAAAACGGTGAGCGTTCATCTTCCGACGCAGTATAGTATTTTTCCCAACCGAAAAACGGTTCAATGTCCTGCATAAACTAAAGAGTGAAAGATATAAAGAGCAAAAGAGTGAATGGGTAAGGCTGGTTTTCGGGCGATTTTATAACGCGGGATTTGAAGGAAATGTTGATGGTTTGGGTAGGTTTTGTGGCGGGTTGTGTCCCAGCCGTTTCAGAAAAGGCGGTATCTTTCGCCCAAAGAAACCCGTCAGTCAACCCATGCTCAAAAGACCTCTCCAACAAGACGACGCGCTACTGGCCGACATTGAACGCGCCCGCAGCGAACCGGATAAACTGCACATCTGGTGGCTGGGACAGAGTGGCTTCCTACTACAGCACAATGGTAACCATCTGCTGTTCGACCCCTACCTATCCGACTCGCTGACCGCCAAATACGCTGATACCGACAAGCCACATACGCGCATTTCGGAACGGGTTATCGACCCGGCGCGACTGACCAATATAGACGTTGTAACCTCGAGCCATAACCATACCGACCATCTGGACGCTGATACGCTGCTACCCTTATTAAAAGCCAATCCGGCGTTGCAGATGGTCATTCCCGAAGCCAACCGCGCGTTCGTTGCGAACCGGCTTGGTACCGATATGAACTGGCCCGCTGGTCTGACCGATGGCGACACTACCACCGTTGGCGGGTTTATTTTTCATGGCGTACCAGCGGCTCATAATGACGTGGAACGTGACGAACAGGGGCGTTGTAAATTCATGGGATTTGTAGTGGAACTTGGTACCTACAACGTTTATCATTCCGGCGATACGCTCTGGTATGAGGGCATGGAAGACCTGTTGCGGCCATTTCAGGTTGACGTAGCGTTTCTGCCCATCAACGGCAACAAACCCGAACGGCGCGTAGCGGGTAACCTCAACCCCGACGAAGCCGCCCGGCTGGGCCGCGCTATCGGGGCCAAACTCGTTATTCCACACCATTACGATCTCTTCGCCTTCAACACCGCCGATCCCGCCGTGTTTGTCCGGGCCT
>JBBRUB010000344.1:0-4949 GCA_038248175.1 Cytophagales bacterium
ATTTCAAATTTGAATTCAAGATATTATTATAAAATATTGACAAAGTAAATTTTATTGGTGACACTTGTCCTATAATCAAACTGATTATTGAGAAACATGAAACAAAATCAACTGTACCGCTTGGCCATCGTAGGAGTGCTGTGGCTAAGCATCGGCGTGGGTTGCCAGAAAGACCCGCCAGAAGCACAACCAACATCCTGCCGGGATGGAACCTGTTGCGGAGTAGACAAAGGCTACTACCGGTATGCCGAGTCTTACGAAAATGTGCCGGTAACGCTCACGGGGCCTTATGGTGGCTGGTTTCTTGAGTTCAAGAAACCGCTACCGACTGTGACTGCTGAACCATGGATTACAGCCGCTGAAGTTTGTAGCCTAACCCTTGACAACATTGTCAGGATTAGTCAACAAAGGCCCGACGAGACATTCATTAAGTGTCGGGTATGGGGACGGTTGTACACAGCTGATGAGATACCGACTTTTACAATTGGGGTTCCTCGCTTTTTCGCGATTGATCGCATTGAAGTCATTGAATGAATGTTTTGACCATACCGTAAATTATACTCAGAAGATGAAACAGATTCTAAAAATCCTGCTGTTTGGCATCCTTCTTGTTGGGGGGGGGGCTATTGCCAAATTACGTATTTGGGCAGACGAAGTACCAGCCCAAATACCTGCGTGAAAACAACGGCGCGTTCCGCGCCTTAACCAGCTACGTTTCCGAAAGTGGCTGGATCGAGTTCCGCCCCGGTGCAGAACCTGTCGAACCCGACGCTTTCTTCAAGCGTTTTGGTGAGACCATAGGTCTGGGAAACGAGTACGAGATGCGTCTTGTCAGTGACGAGACCGATTTCAAAGAAATACGTCACCAGAAGTATCAGCTCTACTATCAGAATATCCGGGTTGAACACGTTCAGTACTACCTGCATTCAAAGCACAAACGCCTTCAGATTGCTGATGGGCGGGTTGTGGAGAATCTAAACGTTGACGTCAGCAAGCCGATTGCCGAAAAGCAGGCTATGGAGGTCGCACTTGCCGATCAGAAATGGGCGATTAATCAGCACAAAAGCAGTGAAAAACTGCCAAAGGGTGAATTGCTGATTGCCCGTATTGGTAGCGAGTTCGTGCGTGAAAGCTTCCAGTTCTGCTATGCCTTCGATGTTACCAGCGACGATCTTGCCAATTCCAAAGAAAAGTTCGCCGAGCCGTTTCGCATCTATGTCGATGCTTTCTCAGGAAAGGTATTGAAGCGGTATCCGCTCTCTCAAAAGTGCTTTCATGCTGAGCATAGTTTACCCGGCAAACAAGGTCTCAATCTGATAACTGCACCGCAACACGGTGGCTTCTTAAATTCGGGTACAGCTCCGATGACAGCATCTACCTTCACGCCACTTTGGGGTGGTCGTTACGGAGGTAGTCAGTCTTTCGAGACTGAGCAAAGTGGTAATCAGTTCAGGTTGTCTCATCAAAATGGAGTCTTGATTACCCGGCGTGATGTGAACGGGGGCGGTTTTTGGAGTAACAATCTTGAAGTGCTGAACGCGAACACAAACTGGGGGGCGAGTTTCCAGAATGCTACAACCGCCCATTGGCTCACGCAACGGGTACACACGTTTATCAGAGGATTTTCACCCGACCAAAACGGATATAATCGGCAGGGTGCTTATCCTCGCATCTTGGTAGATTTGGGAGGAGTAAACCCTCGAATAGATGCAAGATGGAGTAGCAATTTGAACCAAATTACTTTTGGTTTTGTCCCTAATCCTACACCTAACTTCGGCCAGTTTGTTGTGAACCCCTCCCGGTCTTTCGTTGCGGCAGACATTCTGGGCCACGAGTATATGCACGCCGTAACTGAGTTCTCTGTACCGGGTGGGCTTACTTATTTCGGCGAATCAGGCGCGTTGAATGAATCAATTTATGATATTTTCGGCACAGCGTTTGAGCGGTATTTATTCCCTAACAACTGGAACTGGGACGTTGGTGAAGATGCTTTTCAGGCCAGAGACATGGCTAATCCGCGCAGAGCATTTCCTCCATTTTTACCTATAAACGGGCAACCTGTCACGTATCTGGATACCAACAATGGCTGGCAGAATACTTCAAACACGGATAATTTTGGTGGTGTTCACGTCAACAGCGGAGTGATGAACAAATGGTTTCATACGCTTTGTACCGGGCAGGGGCCAGGGGGCAACAATATAAACGCTATTAGTTTCAAAGACGCTACCGACATCGTATATAGAACACTACGGTTTTACCTGCAAAGCGCATCAGGCTATCCGAATATGCGCGACGCGACGTCTGCGGCAGCGCGTGATTTGTTCGGTGGCTGCTCACCACAGCAAAAGGCAGTTGTTGCAGCCTGGGGAACGGCGGGTTTACCGTCCAACAACAGTTGCGACCCTGACTGTAATTTCTTACCATTTGCCAATTCAATCAATACGGGCTGCGGTCAGGGTATTATGCTAAGTGCGAGTTGTAACGGAGGTGCCGGGAATAGCTGCCTGAACACATTGTATTCGTTCGCTGGCCCTAACGTACCCTTCAATCAGGGCGGTAACACCATCAATATCACAGCCCCCTCATCGCCGGGTAACTATCAGTACAATGTCTCGCTGTCAAAACCAGGTTGCTTTTCGCCAACCCGCACGTTTAACGTGAACGTCAACTGCGCTCCGCCTTCAACCTGCGATTTCAGCGGTGGGCCGCGCTACGTAGGTACGTGGAGCAACCTGACGGTGCAGATTCGCAACATCAACGGTCAGAACGTGGTGGTTACCGCTATCACGGGCGGGGCAGCAGACAAATACTATCCCCGGGGCGATAACTTCTGGACAACCTTCGCCGGCAATGGATTCAACGTCGATCCCAATGCGGCTAATCTGCAAAATTGTCTCAACGCAGGTAGCAGCGAATGGTATGGTCTCTCCAAACCGCCGAGCCTCAACCCACCCCCTGGCTACAGTCAGGGACAGGAGGCTGACGGGTCCATTTTCTTTACCAACGGAGGAAACCCTCCTAACCCCTGCGATTTCAGTCAGCCCCGCAACGTGGGTACCTGGAACGACAAACCCGTACAGATACGCCAATACGCCAACGGAAAACGAGTATTGGTGACGGTTGAAAACGGTTCCAATGACAAGCACTTTCCGCGTGGTGACAACTTCTGGGACAACTTCACTAAAAATGCCGATGCTGAACAGTACAGAGGCTGTCTGAACGGGGGAGACACCGAATGGTTCGGGCTATCGTTTCCGCCGGGCGTTACGCCACCGGGTGGCTATCAGCAGGGAACGGCACCCGATGGGGCCACCTTCTTCTCCACCAACGGCCTGCGCAAAGCCGCCCCCGAAGCCGAGCCAACGCTGGAAAGCGTAGCCTTAGTGAAGGTACGGCCCAACCCGGCGCTGGACGAGATTACCGTGACCTATACGCTGGTCAAAGCGGGCAGTGTGCCGCTGCGCATTCTGGATATTCAGGGCCGGGTATTGCACCAGCAGAAGCTGACGGGTGTGGCCGGAACCAACGAGCAAACCGTCAACGTATCGGCCCTCACAACGGGGCTGTATGCGGTGGAGGTGGTATTGAACCAACAGCGCATCGTGCATAAGCTGATGAAACAGTAACGTTCATAGACGTAGCCAAAAAGCCCCAAACCGTCAGACGACGGTTTGGGGCTTTTTGTGATCGATATACGCAGGCTGCCAAACGGCATCGGCGGTTTACCGCTTACAACTGAGCGACGGACCGCTGTACGAAGGCGGTTAACTGACTGCCCGTCAGCATATTTTGCGACAGTAAAGCGAGGTCGTATAGTTGTTTGACCAGCGTCTTCTGCGCGGCTTCGTCAGTCTCGGCGAGGAGTTTGGCCGTGAGCGGGTGGTTGGCGTTTACCACGACGTTGTAGCCCATCGGGAAGTTGCCGTAAAAGCCCTGCTCGCCCGACATGGCTGACATTTCTTTCATCCGGCGCATGAACTCCGGCAGCGTAATCGTCACGGGCAGTTCGTCGGTTGGCTGCGCTTCTACGCTCACATTCAGCGTTTTGTTGTCCAGCACCTGCTCAAATAACTCCTTTACTTTGGTGCTGTCGGCTTCGGACAGAACGCTTTCGTTGTTCAGTCCTTTGTCGATGAGTTTGTCGAGCGTATCGGCATCGACGCGCACGAAATGCACCTTTTCGAGTTTCTGCTCCAGTGCGTTGATGAAGTGCGAGTCAATGACGTTGTCCATCAGCAATACGTCATAGCCGCGCCGGGTTGCCGAGGCCACGTAGGCGTCCTGCTGTTTGGGATCGGTGGTGTAGAGCATCACCAGCGTGTCGTTTTTGTCGGTCTGATTGGCCTGTACGTTTTCGCGGTACTCGTCCAGCGTGGCAAATTCGCCTTTGGTGTTTTTGAGCAGCACGAAGTTTTTGGCTTTCTCCCAGAACTTCTCATCGCTCAGGATACCGTATTTGATGAACAGCCCGATGTCGTCGAACTTCTCCTCGAATGCCTTGCGGTCGGCGTTGAAGAGTTCGGCCAGTTTGTCGGCTACTTTGCGAGTGATGTAGCCATTTATTTTTTTGACGTTGCTGTCGGCCTGCAAAAAACTGCGCGATACGTTGAGCGGAATATCGGGCGAGTCGATAACGCCGTGCAGCATCATCAGGAAGTCCGGCACTACGTCCTTCACCTCGTCGGTAATGAACACCTGCCGACTGTACAGCTGGATTTTCTCGCGCTGAAACCGCAGTTCGTTCTTGACGCGGGGGAAGTACAGGATTCCGGTCAGGTTGAACGGGTAATCGACGTTGAGGTGAATCCAGAACAGCGGTTCCTCGCTCATCGGGTACAGCTCGCGGTAGAAATTCTTGTAATCCTCGTCGGTCAGATCCGATGGTGATTTAATCCAGATGGGGGCGGTGTTGTTGATCTGCTGTCCATCAAATTCAATGGCTACGGGCA
>JBBRUB010000345.1:0-4948 GCA_038248175.1 Cytophagales bacterium
ATCGGTTTCATGGGTATGGTCGGCGGGTCAACCTATCCGGCTTCACAGAATTTTCTTGTTTTCCCATTTTCGTCAGAGCGTAAATATCCACTCATTATCGGCTTTTTCGAGCAGGTGGGCAGTCTTCGTTTGCTGCGTGCCGTCGGGTCGGGTAATAAGAAGCTCATAGTGGCCATAGAAACCCCGGAAAGCCACAGTGCCCGTTTTCCCCGTCTGCAACCGAACATTTTTGGTCATCCAGTCCTCTTTTATCAGTTTCATCAGGGTGGTATAGACCGGTTTGGGGTTGTAGTTTTCGTCGAGCAGTCCCCCGCCTTTGAGCCAGATGCTTTTGTCGGACAGGCCCCACCAGTTGATCGTCTGCACGGCCGGATGCCCAAATGCCAGCGTATAAAACTGACGGGCAAACTCGGCCTGCGCGGCTTCGGTCCAGGTACCGCTTCGCCAGCCCGTAATGGCCTTACCCGACGACTGCGGAATCAGTTCGGTGATGTGAATTGGCAACCCAAATTCGGCGTACAGGTCAAATGTCTTGTAAACCTCAATGGGCGAGAACCACATCTCGCGGGGTTCGTGTCCCTGAATACCGATGCCGCTGATGGGCGTATTCCGGCTTCTGAGTAGCTTCAGCAACTGATAAAACCGCTCCCTTACTTTCGGAATGGCCAGGGTGAAATATTCATTCAGGATGTAATTACCGGCAGGATTGCCCTCGTAGGCCCACCGGAACGACCGCTCTACCCAGGGCGCAATCTGATCGACAGATACGTTATTGACGTTGTACCGGAAGTCATTGGTATTGGCGGTATCGAGCAGGGCCATTTCCCAGGATACCGTATTGACCGGCTCGTTTACCACATCCCACATATCGATCTGCCCTTTGTAGCCCGCTACGTTGTTGATAATGCGGGCTTTATAAACGGCTTCGGCGGTTGCGGGCGGTAGTTTCAGCAACCAGCCCGGTGTACCGGCCGGTGAGGTCCAGCCCAGCGTATGCCCTTTGGCCGTAATACCATTGGCGCGGCACCAGTCGAGGGCTTCCTGATTGCGTTTCCAGTCCGGCATTCCCGGTTTGCGTTCGTAATTGGCCCAGTAAAAAGGCAGCACGGCGAAGTTGAAGAGGGCTTTGAATCGCTCTTTAAACAGGTCCGTTTTATAGGGTTCTTTCGGCGAAAACCCGCCCAGTTCAAACACCAGATTGCCAAACAGAAAATCCTGCGACACCTGGTTGATGGTCACCGAAAGATTCCGCACGGGTTTTCCGCTGGCATCGACAATCCGAATCTGCGCATCGCCTTTGCGGTATTTCTCGATATTCTGGTTCGCACGGATAAGGTATTCGGCCTCGATACGGCTGCGCTCCCGCACCAGCGAATCGCGCCCGGCGCTGGCGGCTGCGGCTTCTTCGGCAATGCGCTGACCCGTAGGCTGGGCCAGACCGGGCTGCCCGGCAATTATCAGCATCAGCCAGCCACTCAACAACCGGTACCCGGACAGGGATAGCCAGGCAGCTAACGAGATATGTGGGTACCGGAAACGTACGATCATGGACATAGAGAAAACGGGTATAAAACAAGCGGGGCTAACCTGAAAAAAGAACAAACCCGGTTCACCTGGCTTCGGTGACTTTACCCCCCACGGCGAAGGTTTCGCCCACGTTCAGTGCCTGAGCGAGGTAATAAGCCATAAAATTGAACGGAATAATGGTGTGCAGCACCGAAAAATGCTCCTCAACGTCCGATGGTGCTTCAACCGCGAACACATGCGCACCTGACCGGGCAACGGTGTCGGACAGGCGACGGCTGCGGTCGTAAGCGGCACCTTTGGCCAGTATCTGAATGACAAGGCTGTTTTGGGCGGTTTCTTTTGGCCCGTGGTCGTATTGGGCCATTGGCAACCCGTGAAAATTCAGCTTCGTACTTTCGCTCAGAATCAGGGCCGCTTCGTAGGCCGTACCGATGTTGGGGCCACTGCCCGTTATGTACATGCCGTGAATGGGGTACTGCTTCCGCAGGGCCAGCACCTGATTGGCCAGTTCTCCGCCCTGCTGCTGGTATTGCTCAAAATTACCGGTAAGCCGCGCCACCGTTGCCGTGGGCGAGAAGCTAAACCCTTTAAACAGGGCCAGCAGGGTATTGACGTAGGTTTTCGACGAGGAATAGTGTTCTACTCCGGCCCGGATGTTTAGTACCTGCGCTACGTTGGGAGCCGTGCAAAGGTCGCTGTCGGGATCGTTGGATACGGCCACGTAGTGCTCAAACAAATCCCGGCACCACAGCACCTCACTGCTCCGCCCCGACTGCGACAACAGCACCGCCAGCGGGCTTTTTTTGCCGTTGGCCAGGTAATACACGTACTCCGAAGCCAGTTCGGGCAGGATGGGCAGGCCCATGTACTTGAAAGCCAACGGCGCGAAATACGACGACCCCATGCCGAGGTAGGGTACGTGCAGTGGCAGCGGTTCGACGGGGTGGGTGAGTACCTCAGCCGCCCGGACGGGAATCTCTAAAATTTCGGATAAAACAGGGTCCATATTGTTATTTTTTGTAGAGACCGGTTTCTACACAGGCTGTGATTCGGCAAGGACAGTTTCTTTTTCATACGACAAGGTCAACGCGCCGATAACGGCCAGGACAATACCCAGCGATTCGAGGCCCGACAGGCTTTCGTTCAGAAAAAGAATGGCCAGCACAATGGTAAAAACGGGTTGCAACGCACCGGCAATGGTCGTCACTTTGGACGCTTTCCCCTCGGCACTGTATGCAGCAAAACTGGCCAGCACACCCAGCCCATTGAGCATACCCGCCAGCGCCCCCAGCATCAACGTTTGGGACGACATAGCCACCTCAGCCCAGCCGAACGTCACAAACACCAGCGCAATGCCGACCGACGAACCGATGAAGCTGATGTACGACCATTCTGCCGAAATATGATTGGTGGTCTCTTTCTGGGCGGCACTGAACACACCCCAGAAAAACAGGGCGACGAACGAATACAGCAGCCACGACTGAGTACCCCCCGCACCAAAACCCCGAAAGAAAGCCGCCGGATTATCGAACAACAGCGACTCGCCCGACAGCATCACCACCGCCGGAATGGCCAGCAAAATGCCGATTCCGTTTATCCAGTTCAGTTTTTCCCTGAAAACCAGCAAGGCTATCGCAATGGTCACGAGCGGGTACAGGTTCGTTACCGGAATGACAATGGCTGCCAGCCCGCCCGCCGTGAACGCCTGGTAGACCGCTACATTGCCAATAACGGCCAGCACACCGGCGACCAGGCCCCAGCGGATGCCTTTGCGGTTGGGGGTGGTTCCGCGGACTTTTTTAAGCACCAGCGGCAGCGTCAACAACATCCCCACGCTGAACAGCAGGTGATTGGTAAACGGCGACACGTCGGCAGAAATCAGCTTGGCCACCACGCCCCAGCAACCCCAGAAAAAGGCAGCGGCTACCGAGTACAGCATCCAGGCTTCGGGTTTGTTTTTCATAGTCGTCTATCTAAAGAGGGCCGCACTGCCCAGAATACCCGCCTGCTCTTCCAGTTCAGAGAGAACAAGCGTGGTTTTGTAGGCTTTATAGGCGTGTAATAAATTGGCATTGTACAGTTTATCCAGATCATGTCGTAAGCCTTTGGCTATCCCTCCGCCCAGCACAATGAGGTCGGGTGCGTAGAGGTTGACGTAATTGTCGATGCCGGTTTTAAGGTACTGAATGTATTCGGCTACAACCGCTCCGGCATCCGGGTTGCCGGTTTGTTTTTGGGTGAAAATCGCTTCGGCGGTGCGCGGCAGCTCCGGGTAGCGGGATGGCCAGCCTAAGCGGTCAGCGATACGCAGCACACCCCCCGACGATACCAGTGATTCGAGACAGCCCGTTTTGCCGCAGTAGCAAACCGTGTCGTTGGTGGTGATGGTGAGGTGCCCGCCCATGTGACCGTAAGGCAACCGTCCGTCCAGCTGCTCATCGACTACGAAGCCAACGCCCAGGCCCGTACCCAGCGTCAGCACCAGTACCCGGTTATGGCCTTTTCCCTGCCCGTAGAGGGCTTCGCCGAGGGCCACCACCCGCGCATCATTATCGAGCAGACAGGGCAGTCCGTGCTGTTGCTGAATAAAGTCGGCCAGTGGATAATCCTCCATAAATTCCAGAAATCCGTAGGTCGAATCCACCACGCCATTGGCAAAGACAAACCCCGGAACGCCAATGCCCACACCGTTGATGGTAACGTCTTCGCTGGCGGCAATGCCCTTCAGTTGACGAATGGCGTTACCAATCTCATCCAGAAACCGCCCCCCGTCCTCAGTTTCGGTGGGGGCAACGCGCATGGCCTCCACCTGCCCGGTGGTCAGGTTTACCAGCCCGATTTTGGTGCGTGTTCCTCCGATGTCGATACCAATGGCGAGTGATTTCATCCGTGGCAAACAGTTTTGACCCGTTCAGAACCGAAGCCGGTACGTGTTGAGTTGATGGGGGCGAAAATTGAGTTTCAGGGACGTATTCGCGGGCTTCAGCGGTCGTTCGTTGGTTTCGATATGTGTCGTTTGCCAGGCCTGCCGAATTGGTACCGTTGTCGTTAGCGTTGGGGTGGCAGGCTTGTCGCTCAGGTTCCAGAAGCGGGCAATCAGGCCGTTTTTAATGCCGTCTTCACCAGGTTTCAAGGCCCAGAGCAGCAAGTTTGGATTGCTGGTTTTCAGCAGCGAGAATGTTGGGCTGGGATAGCCAGTTTGTGTACCGGTAACCGCTCCCGTTACGAGCGGATTCTGGTGTTCGAGCGCAAATTTCATCGCGGCTAACGGGTCGAAATCCGTCCGATGCGTAGTTAGTGCGAAGCTGTAGCCGAAGTTGCTTTCGCCGTTTTGCCCCCGAATACCCAGCATGCCTTTATCTTCGCGTTTGGCATCGACCTGCCCACCCGCCAGCGCACTGAGCTGAGCCGAATTTTCCCA
>JBBRUB010000346.1:0-4945 GCA_038248175.1 Cytophagales bacterium
AATATTGCCGTTGTCGTTATCGCCACCTATCTGGCATGGACGTATGCACAGGAACTGTACGGGTCAGGTTGGGTACTAACGTTCGTTACGCTCACGACGACACTGGTCATTGTTCTCTTTGGCGAAATAGTCCCCAAAGTATATGCCAGTCAGAATAACCTGATGGTGGCCCGCCGAACAGCCCCGCTGGCCCGCGCAGGACTGATTTTGTTCCGACCTTTGTCAGTACTGTTGGTTAGCTTGAGCAATCAGGTGGATCGGCGTATTGAACGGCGGGGTTATAAACTCACCGCCGAAGAATTGAGTCAGGCTGTTGAACTGACTGGTAAGGATGCTACGGTTGAGGAGAAAGAGATTCTCAAAGGCATTGTCAATTTCAGCAATTTAACCGTCCGGCAGGTTATGCGGGCACGGGTCGATGTATCGGCAGTGGCCGACGATCTTTCTTTCGGGCAGCTGATAGAGCAGATTAATACGTCGGGCTATTCACGAGTGCCTGTTTATCACGAATCGCTCGACCGCGTTGAGGGAATTATATACATTAAAGACTTACTGCCTTACATTCATCAGGACGATGCCTATCACTGGCAGGCGTTGATGCGCCCGGCTTATTTTATCCCTGAAAACAAGAAGGTTGACGGTCTGCTTCAGGACTTCCAGAAACGGCGTGTACACATTGCCATTGTGGTTGATGAATACGGCGGAACGCGTGGACTGGTAACGCTGGAAGACATTATCGAAGAAATTTTTGGGGATATAAACGATGAGTTTGATGACGATACGCCCGATGGCTACCGGCGTGAAGACGAGCAGACCGTTGTATTTGAAGGCAAAACGTCGGTGCCGGACATGTGCCGGGTGTTAAATGCAGAACCTAATACGTTTGAGTTGGTTCAGGGTGATAGCGAATCGTTGGGTGGTCTGTTGCTTGCACTTTTTAACCGACTCCCACAGCCCGGCGAGCAGACAACATACGGAGAGTTTTCTTTTGAGGTACTGACTGCCGACGACAAACGGATTCATGAGGTAAGAGTTACGAAAAACGATTCGCCGGTAGGTAGTGTATAGTATCGGTTTCCGCAGAGATCGGTTGCATTTACTTACCCAACGCGCCGGTTTTCTTGGACGAACCCAATACATTTGTCCCTGTCTGCTTTTGACATAAAAAACCAAAATATGAGTCTGCTCAACAAACTGAAGTCGGTAGCTAAACGCACGCTGGCACCCGCCCCTAAACCTGTTACTGAATTTGAGTACGCCAGTCTGCCCTGGATAGACCGGAAAGATGCCGACATAGAAGGTTTTTTACAACAGTACAAGAAGGCTAGTGGCCTGCCTTACAATCTGGCGGAGAAAATGCACTTCTGGCAGAAAAATGGCTACGTCATTCTTGAGCAGGTCATTCCCACGGCTTGGGTCGATCAACTCTGGAGCGAAGTAGAAGAACTCATTGACCATCACGAAAACCACAAAACGCTGGTCCGCGTTGATCGGCCCGAATACGCTGCCAAGCCGGTTCTGCCTGTTAGCGAGGTGCCGAAAGACATACTTGATGGCCCCTATATCAAGTTCATGGATTTTCACGACAACTCGGCAATTGGCAAGAAGATCATGCTACACCGTACTATCGTGACGTTTCTGGAAGCTGTCTTTGGCGATAAGGTCATTGCCATGCAGAGTTTGCTCTTCAAATACGGAAGCCAGCAGGCCACGCACCAGGACTTCGCCTACGTAGTCTCCGAAATTCCGAGCCATTTAGCTGCGTCGTGGATTGCGCTGGAAGACGTGCACATCGACTCCGGTCCGTTGTTTTACTACCCCGGTTCGCACACGGTGGGTAAGTTTGATTTCGGCAACGGTATTTTCTTCAACGGCGAATCGACACACGACCCGAACGATTTCGCCAATTATCTCGACAAAACCTGTCAGGCGGCTGGTCTGGAAAAGAAGACCCTGCTGATTAAAAAAGGGGACGTATTGCTGTGGCATGCAGCTTTGGCGCACGGGGGCGATGCCATTCGGGACAAGAGTCTGACCCGCAAATCGTTCGTGAGCCACTACTCGTCAGACAAAGCGTATCAGCACCACCGGCAGCTCCCCACCGCCGACCCTATCCGCCGGACAATCAACGGAGCCGACGTCTTTGCCAATCCGCTCATGCCCGATCAGGAAGACATCTTTGCTGCCGGGAAGGGGATGTAGGTCGGACAGGAGTGTTCAACAACCTACACCCACAACCCCCGTCCGGCGTTATACTCGCGGCTTATCTTCTTAATATCCTGAATATCCTGCGTAAACACGCCTTTTTTGCGCAATAGCTTCAGCCGTTTCCGATCAGCCCAGGACAGCTTTCCATCGATGATGACGCCAAAAATAAGCAGCCGTTCAATGCTTAGCCTGATCGTGGCGGGCGAGGCTGCCAGCCGTTCGGCAAAGTGACCGGTGAGCGTATCGGTAGTTTTCAGGGTAAAGCGATCGGTCAGCGTTTCGGTAAGCAGAAAGTTGGCGTAGTTGTACTGGCGTTTCAGAATACCGGTATAATGCAGGGTTTCGAGAATGAGCGACCGAAACTGATCGTCTTTGCCCCACTCATCGTGCAGTTCGCTGACGAATTCCCGAATTGTAGTTGGTGCCATAATACGTATCTGGGCTTCGTGGAATACCCGCCACGAGGCCCAGGCATTCCAGAAAGCATAAAACGGAGCTCCCACAAAGTCAGTCATTTGCCTGAACACGTACTGACCTGCTACCTGTGTCAGCATTGTTTTGATAGCCAGCTCGCTCAGCGCGGCTTTAGCCAGATTGAACAGCAAAAATACTGTTACGCCCCAGCGTGGCAGGTGTAGGTAAGGATCAATACCAAAGCGGATAATACCCCTGTTCGATTCTTCGAGGGCAGCATTGGCCAATGCCCGCAGATGATGGTCATACTGCGCGTCGTGGTTACGCGGAAACTGGCAAACATGCATAATAAGCTTAACGCCCCACCGGTTTATGGCCAGTAACAGGTTTACCTCGATATACACCAGCAAAATTCCGTATAGAATCGCGATGAAGGGCAGTTGGTAGATAATGCCGTTGACCGGAACAGATGTATCACTAAAAAAAGCAGGCCAGATTTGTTGTGGCAGGTATAGCAACACAACACCGAGTATGCCCAGAAATGCGGCTACGATAAGCGTAGCCGTTTTGGTACGACGGATAACCCGACTCTCCAGGTCACTCAACACATATGGCTCGTCTGCCGGATGCGGTATGGTGAGCGAATGACTCAGGTAACGCTTGGCGAGGTTATCGAGCGGGTTAAGATTTTTAGTAGAGTGCCGGGACATAGGGGAGCGTGCATGGGGGAATTATCTCTACAACTGTGGAAGCGGGCCGGTTGTTAAGAATCGTGCCAACTTTTGAATGAACGGCTCATCAACCAACTTTGAATGAGCCAGGCCGATGAGGGACGTTGAAAAAAAAGTAAATACCGATGAACATGGCCTTTCAAAATCGGACGTCGTATCGTCACTGTTATTATCCGTCTGCTCAAACACCCCATCTGATATGATCCGCTCACTGCTTTTTTGCCTGGTATTGCTCAGTTCATGCGTTTCTCACCGAACCGCAACCACATCGTCAACTGCCGAAAAACGGGTAAAAGATGATATGCTCGATGCGGCTACGGCCTTTATGCAAACGCTCTCGCCCGAACAGCAGCAACAGGTAACGTATCCTCTGGCCGACGAAGAGCGTTTTAACTGGCACTACGTACCCCGCGAACGTAAGGGCCTATCCATGCGAAACATGACCGAAACACAACGTCAGGCTGCTCTGGCACTGCTCAAAACCGGCCTTAGTCAGCAGGGCTACGATAAAGCAACGGGTATTATGGACATGGAGAACGTGCTGCGTGTGATTGACAACCGCCCGCCCAACGATACCTACCGCGACCCAACCAACTATTCGTTTACCATCTTTGGCAATCCCGCTGCGCAGGAACCCTGGAGCTGGCGTATTGAAGGTCATCATCTATCGCTGCATTTTCTGTCCAGAACCGGTAAGGTATTAGCCCAGACACCCACGTTCTTTGGCACAAACCCCGCGCTGCTGGCTTTTGACAGTACAATGGCCGACAAACGAATGCAGAACCCACGCATTAAAGACCTGCCTCAGCAAGGAAAGCAGCTTTTTAAACGCGAAACCGAGCTGGCCTTCGACCTGCTTAAATCGCTGGACGATACACAACGTAAACAGGTTATTGTCGATGCGGTTGCTTACCCCGAAATTGTGACAGCTAACAAACGCAAAGTGTCAATGGAGCGTATGGATGGACTGAAACTGGCCGACATGACCAAAGAGCAGCGGGCTATGCTCATGGAATTACTACAGGTTTACCTGAAAAACTATCGTATTACGTTGGCTAAACAGCAGATGGACAAGCTGGAACAGGCCGGGCTGGACAACCTCCGCTTTGCCTGGGCGGGTGATCTGACGCCGGAGCTTGGCGCGGGTAAGGGCTGGTATTACCGCATTCATGGGCCAACTATTCTGATCGAGTACGACAACACGCAGACCAACGCCAACCACATTCATACCGTTGTTCGCGACCTCACCAACGACTTTGGCGAAGACCTCCTGCAAGAGCATTACCGCAACAGCGCACATACTGGCAAACCATAGCGGACGTAGCCATACCGGCACGTTCCTTTCGCTCACAAATCGTACCTGCGGCAAACCTTTTGTTGGTCAAACCAGTAAGATAGTAGCAACTTTGTACTTGAATTTACCTGTTTGATCCGCTACAACATTCATGAATCATACATATGTCATCATCATGGCGGGGGGCGTTGGCACCCGTTTCTGGCCGTTTAGCCGCACAAGTTACCCCAAGCAGTTTCACGACGTTCTGGGTACGGGCCGTACCCTGCTGCAACAAACTGCCGACCGTTTCGAGGGT
>JBBRUB010000347.1:0-4929 GCA_038248175.1 Cytophagales bacterium
AAGCGGCCCACCTAAACGAATGGACACATTGCGCTATAAACAGCGCAAAGATAGGTAATTGTTATAGGCGACAGATGCAATTATTGGTCGGTTTATCGACCGGTAAAGCGGACCAATCTCTAACCAACCAGTAAGGACAGGTGGTTTATATTGGGGCCTTCAATACGAAAACCGGTCTTTTAACCCGTTTATCGGCTTCTCGATCAAATACCACGACAGTGTAGCCAGCAAGACCGTAATAGCCGCGAAGTACCAAAACTGGAAAAAATAAGTACTGTCCAGTACGGGCAGGAGGTCGGTCAGGCGACGCCAGATACGCAGGGTAATGTGCGTCTGGGGGGTGTGATAGACGTTGAAAACAAAGTTGTGGAACAGATACAGCCCGTAGCTGATGCGTCCGAGATACTGGCTGACGGAGTTTTCGAGCAGCCACTTCATAACCGGGTTGGTGAAGCCCATGACCGCCCGGCCAATCAGGAAAAACCCCACCAGCGAAGCCGATAGCCGCTCCCAAACGTCGGACATGATGTTATGGTGGCCGGTCCAGCCCATGCGGTCGGGTACGGCGGGCAGCAGTTTGGTCAGCACGATTACCCCGATAAACAGGGCGATACTGACCCATATCCAGATGGAATGCCGAAACACCCGCGCAAAGCGATCACGTTCGTAAAGCCACCAGAACGCCATAATGGCTCCCAGCCCAAACGAGTCCAGACAGGTGGGCATGCTAACGTAGCCGATGAACCAGGGCATCTGGGCGCGGTAGAGGACGTAGCGCGTAGCCACGGCACCTGCAATCATCAGCACGGCAGTAAATGGCACCCACCGGCGCGGCACCAGAAACAGCAGCAGCGGAAAAAACAGATAAACCTGCTCTTCTACAGCCAATGACCACAGGTGATCGACAGTACCCATCCAGGTGGCAAAATACGCCATATAGACGTTCGTAGCGTAGAGGGCCAGCCAGCCGAACGTGCGCCGAACGGGCGACTCGTTCACCGCATACAGGATGAACAGCGTCAGGTAATAGACCGGAAAAATGCGCAGCGTCCGGCGGATGTAAAAGACGCGCATGTATTTCTTCAGACCCCGGCCCGGCAGGTGCGCCAGCTTGTCTTTACTCGTCAGCAGGATGCGGGTAATCAGAAAACCGCTCAGGACGAAGAAGATGGTGACGCCCAACGCCCCCAGCGGTAATTCTATCCGCTCGGCCATCCAGTGATCGAACAGCACCAGCGCAACGGCCACGAACCGAATGCCGTCTAACTGAATCAGATGGTTCAGGGCCGGGCGGGCGGTAGTAGGGGGGAGGGTGGTATTCGATTGCATGAAAATGTTGAGTTACCAGTTTTTAGCTTCGGACGGAGCCATATTGCCGGTTGATGTGATGGTTTGCCGGGTATTGAGCAGGTACGCCTTCGCCGGGTCATTGGGTACGATTAGCATCAGAATTTGGTACGCACCTGCTTCGGCCAATTCAATATTGGCGACGTCGGCCCGGAAACCCGGCGCGAAGGCCCGGCCCGGCAATAACCGACCTGCCAGTGATACCGACCGGTTTTGCCCGGTGGGAAACAGATAGGTGCGTTTGGCCGAACGGGCTACCAGATAAGCACCGGCGTCGCGCCCGCCAAAAGGCGAAAGCGTGGTGTTGGTGACGCTGAATCCGGTATTGGTACGAGTTACTGTAGTGGCCCGGTCGGGTTGAGCTGGTCCGTAGATGACAGGAAGTAATCCGTCGTAAAAAGCTGGAGCTGTATCAGTGTAGTGAGCCGTTACGGAATCAGCTTTGGCCACGGGCTGACTGGTCGTGTAGGTCCAGTTGAACTGACTGGTTGTATGCCAGTGCCGCCACCAAACGGTCTCGTCAATGAAGGCTGTATAAGAAAACCAAGCCAGTAGGAGGCTTGCCAGACCACCTGATATACCCGTCCACCGTGCCAGCTGAACCGGCAAACTTGTAATGGCATATACGTACAACAAGGCCAGTAGCGTAAGCGAATACGGTTTGTATCGGCTCGTAATAAGCAGATCGGCTCCGAAGCCGGTGCGGGCGTAGGCCACTACGGCGGCAGTGCCGAGTAGAAAAGCGGCACTCGCCCAGAAGAACGCTGTTATCGGCGGAACAGGAACCGGATTATTGCGCCGGTCGGTCTGAATCAGCGACCGTACTGCCCGAACAATGCTGCGCTGATTCAGAAACAGCGTGACCAGAACAACGCTTAGGGTAACCAACACCAGCAGCCCCCCCAGCAACATGCTATTAACGAGTGGATTACCAACTGGAATTGCTTCGCCAGCCGCCCCCGTAACGGCCAGCCAGCCTTTGAGCAAAGTAAAAACATCGGGCCTGACCGTACTCTTACCACCCGGCTGCTCAAACCCCCAGAAGTACAGGCCAATTACCACCAAAGCCGCCACCAGCCAGACCAGTAGCGGACGTAGTTTTTTTGGTTTTGGGCTTACGCCCCGAACAGCGGGGTGCAGCACCAGTAGTACGAATCCCAGCGGCCAGACCAACAGTCCGTTGCCACTCGTGAGCGTGGCCAATACGGCCATTGGTAGCGCCAGACCCCAGCGGTTGGTATGTGTTAGCAGATAAAAGGTGGCCAGCACCCATAGAACCACTGAGAAATTTTGCAGTGAGGCCATGCCCCAGAACATGTTTTCCCACTGCGACAGGTTGAACAACAGTAACGCCACCGGCACGGCGTACAGCACCGGCAACCGATGCCAGACCAGTCCTGATTTCCGGCGCAAAGCCCATACGAATACCACCAGTAGGCCCATCAGACTCAGGTTGCCGATAACCATCATGTGTCGGTAGTTCAGCTTGCCGAACAGCCCGTAATCCAGTGCCGTTACAAGGCGGTCATACACAATACGGTGTTCGTTGTGCTGCTTGAACAGCCATTGTATTCTTCCCCAAAACGTTGGTTCCTGATCGGAATAATACAAAAACGCCCGCAGCGCGTGATCGTCCCACTTGGGTACATTAGTAGCATAGGTAGCCCAGACAACCCAGAATATTACCACCGGAATTAACAGCAATATGCCGGCAATCAGCAGATTGGGTAACCCATAACGGGTTTTTCGGGCGGATGGGGTAGGGGTCAGCGTTACCAAGAGTTGAATCAGTTCGTAAATGCGGCTAACTGGCTAGCAATACTCACCGGGTCGAGGCCGGACAGTTGCTGATGATATCTCTGGTCGCCATACAGCCCGTTAGGGTAGCCCTGCGCCGACAAACTCACGAACGGAGCCGGAGCCGTGCCGTAGCTGAGGAGTTTGACCGACAACTGCTGGGCCAGCCCGCCCGTCGATACGTGTTCTTCTACCACCAGCATCGGCCTGCCCGCCCAGCTACGGGCCAGGTCAATGGGTAAATCGAGAGGTAGATTCGTAGCCGTAAATACATCGAACCGATTGGTAAGCAACTCATCATTCAAAGCCGTAAGCACGTTGGCTGCTATGGGGCCGAGTGCTACCACTACGCCAATGGCTGCCGGACTTTGGACAATCTGTTTGAGTGATCCGTACGTTTTGGCTCCGTCGGGTGTGTTTGGTCCCGCCCCCAGGCGCAGGTAGGCAGGCCGTTCTGCGGCTATAATCTGGTCGAGCATGGGAGCTACTTCATCGGCAAAAGCGGGGATGTAGGTATTCACGTTTTGCAGACCGCTCAGGCAGGCCAGGTCTTCGATGGCGGGGTGCGTACTGCCCATGATCCCGTAGCCATACCCGCCCCCGTTGCCTACCAGAAAAACCGGCATGTTGTGCAAACAAACGTCGTTTCTGAACTGCTCCAGACAACGGTACACCACAAAGGGTGCAATGCTGTAACAAAACACTTTGTAGCCCTTGTAGGCCATGCCAGCCGCCACGCCTACCATGTTCTGCTCGGCCACGCCCGCGTTGATAAAGCGGGGTCCCAGCGCATCAACCACGTTTTCGAGCGCGTTATAACCGAGGTCGCCAGTGATAAAAACGACCTTATCGTCCTCACGCCCGATACGCTCAATAGCGGCTGAAAATTCTTTTCTCATATCAATGGGTAAGCTTACTTAAGCTTTGTCAAACCTATCCGCACGAATTACCTGATTTTGAGTAACTGGCACACTAAGTCGATTTATTTCTATATCCGTTTTGCTTATACAAATTTACTTGCTTTTCCGCTGCTCCACCAGTGTACTGATTTCAGCCGCCGTTTTATAGACCCGCTCCCCCTTTCGAACCATCGTTCGGATAAATTTCGGGCGTTTTTTAGTCTCCTCAAATATCTTACCGATGTACTCGCCCAGAAACGAAATGCCCAGCAGGTTGATACCGCCGAAAAACATAACCAGAATAATAACGGTCGATGTGCCGTAGGGAGTTTGGGGGTCGAAGTTGAGCAGACGGGCCTGTATTTGCCAAACAATGCCCAGCATGGAAAGGCACGTCAGGGTAAACCCGGTGTAGGTCATCAACTCCAGCGGTGCAAAACTGAACGAGAAAATAGCCTTTTTAGCCCACCAGATATTTTTAGTCCAGTTGTTCGTCGAAACACCGAACATACGCTCTGGGCGCACGTAATCGACCCCCGTTTGTTTAAAGCCCACCCAGGCCCGCAGCCCGCGCAAAAACTGCTCGGTTTCGGGCAGGTTAACCAGTTCGTGTACCACTTTCCGGTCAATGATGGAAAAATCGCCCGCATCGACGGGAATGTCTATATAAGCCGTGCGTTTGAAAAGCCGGTAAAACTGTTTGTAGAAAAAGTGAACGTGCGGAGCCATTTCGCGCTGCACCCGAACGCCATAAACCACATCATAGCCTTCCTGCCACTTTTCGTAAAAGGCCGGAATTACTTCGGGGGGGTCCTGTAAATCGCCATCCATAAGTACAACGGCATCACCACTGGCAATTTCCATCCCGCTTAAAAACGCCGACTGC
>JBBRUB010000348.1:0-4926 GCA_038248175.1 Cytophagales bacterium
GTGCGTAACGTCAATGTGTTGACCATCGGGCAAAACAACGCCGGGGTGTTCGTGGTCGGGCGGGCCGAAGCGAAAGAGTTTCATACGGTAAGCTTAAAAATAAAAAGGGAGAGTGATTTGATGTAAAAAGCGTCTTTGCGGAGTAACGCTACCCATTCAGCCGCGTAAAACCACCATCGAGCGGATAGTCGCAGCCAGTAACGAAACTGGCTGCGTCGGAGCAGAGGTAGAGAGCCAGCGCGCCTACCTCACTGGGCTGGGCCATCCGGCCAATGGGCTGCGATTTCGACAATTTCTCGAACATTTCAGCTTCCTGACCGGGGTAATTCTTCGCGATGAAGCCATCCACAAACGGCGTATGGACGCGGGCGGGCGAGATGCTGTTACAGCGAATTTTGTCGGCCAGGTAATCCCGCGCTACCGAAAATGTCATGGTCAGCACCGCGCCTTTGCTGGCCGAATAGGCAAACCGCTCAGCCAGACCCGGCGTGGCCGCAATGGACGCCATGTTCAGAATAACGCCCCCGCCGTTGGCTTTCAGATGTGGAATGGTGGCAAACAGGCAATTGTACACACCCTTGACGTTGATCCTGAAAACCCGATCGAAATCGGTTTCGGTAGTGGTATCGGCCCGGCCAATGTGCGACACGCCCGCGTTGTTAACCAGAATATCTATCCGGCCCTGAGTGGCAATGCGGCCAATGACTTCAACCGTTTGCTGCTGATCGGATACGTCCACGGCATGACCCGTAACCAGACCACCCGCCTGCTCAATTTCGCTGGTGGCCTGCCGGGTCTGTTCGTCGTTCAGGTCGAGGATGTGGACGTGTGCCCCCGCCTGTGCGAAGGTTTTGGCAATGGCCAGTCCAATGCCGCTGGCTCCGCCCGTGATGAGGGCTGTTTTATTTTTGAGAGAGAACATAATGTATAGCCACCCCTCCGGGTCGGCGATTTCAAGCGTAATACCAGCCAACACAGATCAGGATCGGCCCTACAACTCACTTTTACTAAAAAGAGAATTTCGGACCGAAGATATACCGGCCCAGCCAGAAACTTTGTTAGTCGGCTTGCGAATTCGGCAGCCATTCCCAACTTTTGAGCAATCAACCACCTGCCCGTATGAATCAGCCCGTTTCTTCTTTGTCAGGTAACACCGCATCCCCGCCACAGACCACAACGAAGCATACCCAACAGTGGCCCGCCGGTCGGCTGATGTCGATGGACGTCTATCGGGGCTTTGTCATGACGCTCATGGTGGCCGAAGTCCTGCGGTTCAGCAAACTTCACGAAGCCTTTCCTGATAGTGCATTATGGCGTTTCCTAAGCGGCCAGCAAAGTCACGTAGCCTGGGCGGGTTGCTCGCTGCACGATCTGATTCAACCGTCGTTTTCGTTTCTGGTGGGGGTTGCCCTCCCCTACTCCATAGTTAGTCGTCAAAAAATGGGGCAGTCGTTTTCGGTTCAGGTAAGCCACGCGCTTAGGCGGTCGTTGATTCTGGTCCTGCTGGGCATTTTTCTGCGATCTGCTCATACCGATCAGACCAATTTCACCTTCGAGGATACGCTGACGCAGATTGGTCTGGGCTACCCGTTTCTTTTTATGCTGGGTCATACCCGCCCCCGCACGGTCTGGCTGGCGTTTGGCGGGCTGCTGATGGGCTATTGGCTGCTGTTTTTGCTGTACCCCCTGCCCGGTCTGGCTTTCAATTACAGCGTGGTGGGCGTACCGGCCAACTGGTCTGAGCAATACACGGGACTGATGGCTCACTTCAACAAAAACAGCAACGTGGCGTGGGCGTTTGATACCTGGTTTCTGAATCTGTTCCCGCGCGAGTCGCCCTTTTTGTTTAACGGAGGTGGCTACGCTACACTCAGTTTTTTGCCCACCCTGGCCACCATGCTGCTTGGGTTACAAACGGGCCGGTGGCTGCGGGCAGGGTTGTCTCCTGCGCCCCTGCTGCAACGGCTGCTGCTGGCCGGACTGCTTGGCATTTTGGGCGGTCTGCTGTTACAGGCGCTGGGTATTTGCCCGGTTGTGAAGCGCATCTGGACACCCGCCTGGGTGCTGTTCAGCGGGGGCTGGTGTTGCTGGCTGATGGCTTTCTTCTACGGCCTGATCGACCTGGCCGGTACACGCTACCCAATCATTAAGAGGGTATGGTTTCCACTGGTTATTGTAGGCATGAACTCGATTGCCATCTATTGCCTGGCCCACCTTATCGACGGCTTTATTATCGACTCCTTCTATACGCATCTGGGACACGGGCCGTTCCGGGTGTTTGGCGACGCCTGTGAGCCACTGCTGACCGGCCTTGCCACAATGGCCGTTTTTTATCTGATTCTTCGGTGGATGTACCGCAGAAACCTGTTCATTCGTATCTAAACGTTAGTCAACTTAACTGTTTTATGACCGCCAATATTCTCAACATCTTTGATCAGACCATTCAGTACGGCAGCATCACACTCGATCAGGGCCGCGTTGCCCGTATCGACCTGGTCGGCCCCGAACAACCCGGACAGCCGTATATCATGCCCGGCTTTGTGGATGCCCACGTACATATCGAAAGTTCGCTGCTGACACCCCCGCAGTTTGCCCGGCTGGCAGTAGTACACGGCACGGTAGCCACGGTGTCGGACCCCCACGAAATTGGCAACGTACTGGGCGTGGCGGGGGTCGAGTATATGCTGAACGAAGCCAAACGGGTACCGTTCAAATTCATGTTCGGCGCCCCCTCCTGCGTACCGGCTACTACCTTCGAGACCGCCGGAGCGCGTATTGACGTCGAAGAAGTCCGGCATCTACTAAGCCTGCCCGACATCGGCTATTTGGCCGAGATGATGAACTACCCCGGCGTATTACAGCAGGACGCCGACGTACTGGCCAAAATTGCGCTGGCAAAGGCCGCCGGCAAACCCGTTGACGGCCACGCGCCCGGCCTGACCGGTACTGATGCCCAGCAGTACATAGACGCGGGCATCAGCACCGACCACGAATGCTTTACCTATGAAGAAGGTCTCGACAAAGCCAGGCGCGGTATGCACATCCTCATTCGGGAAGGCAGCGCGGCCCGCAACTTCGACGCCCTGATTCCGCTCCTGAACGAGTTTCCGGAGCAGATCATGTTCTGCTCCGACGATAAACACCCCGATACGCTGGCCCTGGGCCACATCAATCAGCTGGTGGTGCGGGCCATTGAAGCGGGCAACCCGCGCTGGTCGGTACTGCGGGCGGCCTGCCTGAACCCGGTGCTGCATTACCGGATGCCGGTGGGCCTGCTACAGGAAGGCGACCTCGCCGATTTTATTGTGGTCGATGATCTGATTGATTTTCGGGTTCGGCAGACAGTTATCAACGGTGAGGTTGTGGCCGAAGCGGGCGAGTCGCTCATTGCCGATCTGCGCAGCGAACACGTAAATAACTTTACCTGCTCACCGAAAAAAGTGGCGGATTTTGCAGTGCCCGCCCCAACCGATAATCCCCGAATCCGCGTCATTGAAGCCCTCGACGGGCAACTCATCACCAACCAACAGCATTTTGATGCCACCGTCGTTGACGGGCAGATTGTGGCCGACCCGGCGCGGGATGTTCTTAAGCTGGTGGTGGTGAATCGGTATCAGGACGTACCACCCGCTGTGGCATTTGTCAAAAACTTCGGATTGCAGCGCGGAGCTATGGCCTCGTCAGTAGCGCATGATTCGCACAATATCATTGCCGTTGGCTGCAACGATGCCAGCATTTGCAACGCCATCAATCAGATCATCGACGCCAAAGGCGGTCTGTCGGCAGTAAACACGGCGGAGCCGCACGAACACGACGATGAATTTATGAGCCGACGGCAGTTTCTGCACATCACGACCACCCCCGACAATCAGCTCCTGCGCCTGCCCGTTGCGGGGTTGATGTCCGATACCGACGGCTATGACATAGCTGCTCAATATGCCGCCCTCGATCGGTTTGTGAAGCAGGATTTAGGCAGTACCCTATCGGCTCCGTTCATGACGCTTTCATTCATGGGACTACTGGTCATTCCAGCTTTGAAACTCAGCGACATGGGCTTATTTGACGGAAAACTGTTCAATTTTAACCCTACGGTACTTAATTGATAGTTCACAAAAAAAATTTCCACCGTTACCCATTAAAAGTCAATAAATTGTAGATATGTTTACAGAGTGCTTGCTGACTAACTCCCTCTACTCATACTATGGCTCGTTCCCGTACAAAGACAGGTCCCGACGACGAAACCCTGTGGAATCAGTTCCGCGCTGGCGATGAAAACGCATTTGCGCAGATCTACCAAAACTATGTACAGTCACTGTATCACTACTGCGCCCACTTCGCTACCGACCGGGCGTTAATTAAAGACTGCATTCACGACTTGTTTGTGGAACTTTGGAAACATAGAAATACGATAGGGCCAACCACATCAGTACGGTTTTACCTGATGGCATCCATCAAACGAAAACTGGTTCGACACATTACCGCCGAGCAAAAATTGGTCAGTCAGGACGATGTAACGAATGGTCGGCGTATGGGCGACATGCTGGCCGGGGCCGACCCCTCGCACGAGAACCTGCTCATTGCCCACGAAGAAGATACATTCATGAACGATTGTCTGCATCAGGCGCTGGACAAACTCCCCAAACGCCAGCGCGAAGCCATTCATCTGCGCTATTTCCAGAACATGAGCAATGAAGAAATCTCGACGATGATGCAGATAAATATACAGTCGGTCTATAACCTTATTTTTGGCGCTATGGGTAACCTCAAACGCTACGTCACCCCCGAAACTGTTTCCTTTTAACCCTGATTATTCCTAAACCTGAACGCAACCCGGTAGTCAAAAGCTACCGGGTTTTTGTTTGTAGCGCGGCTGGAAAGCCACGCTACAGTTACCTTTGCGGTATGAATACCGATGTTACGCCCCTA
>JBBRUB010000349.1:0-4906 GCA_038248175.1 Cytophagales bacterium
GGTACGTAACCCGCGTCAATCGTGTTGTTGTTCTCACCACTGGCCAGCGTTACGCTGCCCGACACGCCTGTTACCACGTTCGCGTCCGAATCTTTCGATTTGTCGGTACCGCTCAGGGCCTGCGTCGTGGTGAAACCATCTGGCTTGCTGAAGCCCACGGCGTAGCTGTTGCTTGCGCCCGGCGTCAGATTACAGAATTTGTATTCGCCATTGGCATCCGTCAAGAGCGTGGTTGAGGTAGGAACGCCGTTGGTAATCAGCGTCACCAGCACACCCGGAATACCCGGCTCACCCGCGTCCTGAATACCGTTGGCGTTCAGGTCAGCAAAGACCTTGTCGCCAAGGCACGCCTTGGGCGAGAGATAGCCCGCGTCAATCGTCGGATTGTATTCGCCCGATGCCAGCGTGATGCTTGCGGTAAGACCCGTTACTGGATTGGCATCCGAATCTTTCGACTTGTCGGTGCCGCTCAGCGGTGTCGTCGCCGTTAACCCAGCCGGAGCCGTGAAGCTAACCGAGTACGGAACGCCCGGCGTCAGACCCGTGAAGCTATAGCAACCGAAGGCCGTACCGCTCACCGTTGACGTTACCGTCGTGGCCACAACCGTCGTGCCGCTCAGCAGCGTAACGGTCACACCACCAATCGGCGTGTCACCTGCATCCTGAATGCCGTTGCCATTGTTGTCAGCAAAGACCTTGTCGCCCAGCGACGCTGGCAGGTAAAAACCAGCGTCCACCGTCGGGTTGTTCCGGGCGGTGCTGGATTCGGGCTGCGAGGTATCTATCGTATATATACCGGTTATTCCGCCTGTTCCGGCGTCGCTGTCTTTGGTGTCGTCACCAACGTTAGCGATGGTAGCGGTGAATCCGGTAGGGGTACCAAATTTAACAATATAGCCACCGTCGGTCAGGCCCGTAAAACTGTACGCGCCACCCACGGTGGTGGTTGTCGAAGCCAGCAGGGTTGTCCCGTCCTGGTCAAGCAGTTGCACCGGAACACCTACGATGCCCGGCTCACCCACGTCCTGTTTACCATCGGCGTTCTTGTCTTCCCAGACAAAATCACCAAGACTACCAAACTGGCCGGGTATCATCTCGATATTACAGCAGTTGGTAGAAGGACAGTCATTCTTGTAGGTCGTAAATGCATAAACACCGACGCTCTTGATCGTCAGCGAATTGTCAGTGTTTACAGTAGCCAGTGACGACGAAACCGCCGACGAACTGATTGGCGTACCGTTGCGCGTCCACTCAATCCGGTCGAACCCGCCCGGAATAGCTACGGTATATTCGTCGCCCTGATAAAAGAAAATAGGCAGGGCAAAGCAAACCGCTTCCAAATCATCTTCGGCCACAACACCATTGGCAGGTGTCGAATCCGAATCAGTCTGATCAGCGTTCGTTACCTCGGCAGTGTTAAACCAGACGCCCCGTGCTTTTACAGTGGCCTTAAATACCAGCGTGGCCGAAGCTCCCGGTGCGATGGACGGAATGGTCCAGGTACCCGTAACGAGCGAAGCCGAACTGGCCGATGCGAATGTACCTGCCGATGTTGTTGCCGAATTGGGTACGTACGTAGCACCATCCGCAGCAATCTGGTCAGTCACGATTATGCCGGTGGCCGTTGTGGCAGCACCCGGTGCGTTGGTGACCGCAACTGTATAGGTTACCACGTCGCCGATGGCGGGGTTCTGATTGCTGATGGCTTTGGTAAGGCTCAGGTCAATCGTGCCGGTCTGCGCGTAGGCAGGCATGGCACCAAACCAGAGTACAATCAACGCAACCAGCGACAGGCTGCCCCGCAGTACGGGTAGCGTTGCCAATTGGGCCGGGGCAAGCCCCGAACGGATGTATCCAGCCAACAGCAACAGCAGTTGATGGACGCCGGTCAGCGAAGCCCATTCGCTTCTTTTCTTCATACGCCCTCCAGCCACGTCGGGTACAGCCCGGCGTGCGCTCAGATGAGGGGATTCGTTGGGTAAAAATTGCTCATTCATTGGAAATGGTGCAAAAGTAGATTGTTGCGGGATAAGACAGTTATGATAATCGGGTGGCCCGATATCGGGTATGTCGGGTGGCTCCCCCCCATACCGGACGGGATGCACATCGTTCAGTTCTCTCAGGAGAGGCCGGTGCAATACCCGCCCCGTACCAGTGCGGACATCCGACTGGGTGGCGGAGATTAACGCAGTAGAGGTCTGTGTCTGCGTCAATTGTAGAAAGTAGCGGATCACCTGCCCGAAAAGGGAGATTACCGAATGACGGACGCCGGTCGATTGCCGATTTTCTAACAATCTGCTGACGTTAGGCTGGTCTTTGCGAGTAGTAAACGTTACTTCCATCTGCAACTTAATTTGGAGCGTAAACAAAGCGGTAAAATAGCCCGGTGCAGGGTGCATTCTGCCCGACTGCTACTCTGCGAACAATTCGCGAAATACCAGACCTGACAGATCAGGGCTTCTTACTCTCTCAGAATTAAACGAAAACTATGCCAAACAACCGGCCGCTTCGTTGCTTTACCTCTGTAATCGACAAAATCCTTTTTTTTTAGCGTTCAACCGGCCTGTCGGTCTTACCCTGCCAGAACGGGTGACGGCTTCTCAGCCTTTGCCGGAGCCGGCTGGTACACAGAAAATAGCTGACAGGGGTTAGCGAAAACTATGCCAACTCTATTGTAACCACCCAGGCAAAATGATTTTATCTTGTTTAAGGCTCCTCGGTCAACTACTATCTTGCCGTTTACACGCTGCAAGCTGCTCTGCCCGGCCAACGCTGCCGAACACCTGAAACGGGCTTTTTTTTCTGAACAATCTGCACAGGACAAGTCAACAAATATAAGCAGCCCTAAACGTCTCTACCGGAAAGTCTATTGCATAGTCGCAAAAAAAAAGCTACCCTGATGAGAGTAGCTTTTTGGAATGATAAAATAGAGTGTTCAGGCTGCTCAGAAATCGTAGCCGAGCGTCAGATAAGCAATAGGTTTACTAACGGTTTTGTCTTCAAGCCCCCAGCCGTAGTCAAACTTCACGAAGTAGCCCAGTAGCATGGTACGTACCCCGGCTCCGTAGCCAATCAGGAACGGGTTCTTGAAGTTTGTGACCTTGGCCCGGAACGGGATAGACCCGCCCCCTACTATTTCGGTGTTCAGGCTGTTTTGCTGGCTAAACGGCCCCGATCCACTCCAGGCAGTGCCAATGTCGGTGAAGGCAACCAGCTGTAGGTTACGCAGGAAGTTAGAGGTAATGTTGCCCCGGTACAGGTAGCGCACCAGCGGCAGGCGCAGTTCAGCGTTGAAGAGCATATAGCTGTTTCCGGTCAGCTTACCCTGCTTGAATCCCCTCAATGGAGCGGCAAAATCCAGAAAAAACACATCGCTGTAGTCAGTAGGTACCGGGTTGGCCTGCGTATTGGGTACCAGCAGCGGGTTCTTGGCCGTCCGTTCTCTCTGATCCGAGCCAATCCAGTTTTCCATGCCGCCCAGCGTAGCCTGTTTGGGCGCGGCCCCGCCCGACTGACTGAACGCAAAGCGCGTGGCCAGAATCAGGTCACGGTGAATTCGCTGGTAGTGCCGCAGATCGAGCGACAGCCTGCGGAACCCCTGTGCCGACCCCCGCAACCCCGCGTATTCATCAAACCGGAGTTTCAGCCGCGTTCCTACCAGCATGTTCATGCCGTTCATTTTGGTGTTGTCATAAACAAACTCACCCCGCAGCCCACCGTAATCGGCGGTTCGGTCGCCCTCAGTAAAGCTATTCAGGTCAATCAGCCGGGTAATGGCGTAAAATGGTGAAACTGTTACCCGGCTATTTACCGAAATGGGGTATGACGCCGATACCTCCACCCGGTTGAAACGGTATTTCTGGGCCAGACCTGACTGATCGGGAATACGCAGCGTTTGGCGGTCAACGCGGGCGCCAAGATCAATACGGTTGGTTTGATTGGCGTATTCAGCAAATAAATCGCTGTTAAATAAGGAAGTAGAGATGAAGCCCCCGGCCCGCAGGACGTGATTTTCGAGCAGGTCGGTTAGCGTTACGTCCTGGGCAAAACCAAAGCCCCGGATCGGGTCAATGCGCCAGCTGGAGGTCGCATCATTGACGGTGAACATGCCTTTGTAGGGATATGGCCCCCGGATGGTGATGTTTTCACGACGGCGGTTGCGCGGGGGTGCAATAGCCAGACTCGGCGGTAAGCCCGGCGACCGTCGCTGCCGGTACTCGGCAGCTTTGAGTACGTCGGCATCAAATTCATAATTATCCGTATCGACCTCACCCGGTTCCAGAACCAGGTCAGATTTTCCCCCAGGCTGTATCTGAGCCGTTTGCGGCATACTGTCGGCGGGGGTAATGGGTGTAGGGGTTGTGGTATCGGCCTGGCTGGCAGTGGTTTTGGCAACGGCAGCAACCGCCCGGCGGGTCATGGCGGCAGCCCGCTGAGTGGGTGGTACCTGCACGTTCTGGGTCAGATTGAGCCTGGCCCGGTAGCCAATGTATTCTTCGCCATTTTTAAGGGTACTATAGACAAAGCCGCCCGTGTTCGGATTAAGGTCATATAGCCGGATGCTCTGCGGAAGGGTCGTTAGCTGCTCCACGGCGTTGTTTTCGGTGTTGAGCCGGTAGAGGTTGCGGATTCCCTCGGCATCGCTCAGGTAGTAAGCCGTCGTTTCATTGGCCGCTACAGGCTGCGTAGCATGGCCAAGCGAATCGGTCAGGCGCATTACATTCAACTCGCGCGGGTTGCCCGACTTGACAAATAAACTCAACTGATCACGAATGGTCCTGTAACTACCCTTGTCCACGCCAAGCGTATCGGCTGTCCGATTGGAGCTGAAGATGATCTGCCGGGTGCGGCCTACAAAATGCGGGTACAGATCGTCATAGAGATCGTTGGTCAGTTGCTGATACGA
>JBBRUB010000350.1:0-4883 GCA_038248175.1 Cytophagales bacterium
GCAACAGCGGCACAATCTGCGCGGGTTTCTCGTCCCACTCGATGTCGGTCGTAATCTGGATATTTTCCTGGTTGGGAATGCGCACCCGCTGTAGCTCTACGTAATCGTCGATGAAGCGTAGTTCGCGCCGGACATCGGTGGTTTGTAGCCGCGATTCTTCCATCACGTAGCGCACAATACCCGACAGTTGCTGAATACTCTCGGCGGTACGCGGGCTGTCTTCCACAATGGCCGTACCGTAAATACTGTTGAGCGAGTTGAACAGAAAGTGCGGATTCACCTGCGCCTTCAGCGCGTCAAGCTCCGCCTGTGTACGCTGTTGTACGAGGATGAGTTGCCGACGTCGTCCGTTTTGCCAGGATGTAAGCAGATTGTAGCCAAGAACGATCAACATTATAGTATTCGCTATGGACCAGTCGAAATCCAGTTCAGCTCCTTTGTCTCCAATTAGTATTCTGAAAATAAAGGCCAAAAATAGCCAGCCGAAGAAAGCAAGAAATAAATACACTCTGCGCCCTGAAGCATCGCGTTCAAATAGCGGTTGGAAAAAGTGCTGATACTGAAGTCGAAGGAGCGCAACAAGCAACAGGAGAATTGCGGACACAGGTCTCCAGGCTTTGAGTGTAATGCCGACAATTCTTCCAACGAAATAGCCTGATCGGTAAAACAAACTAACGCTGTTTCCCTTCGACTGATTTGCCTCCTTTTCCTGCTCGTCTCCACGTTTAAGCGTTTCAGTAATACGCTCTTCCAAACTACGCTCCGAGAAATAATACGTCAGATAGGCTGGGCTTCCAATTAGCGCAAACCATATCCACCAACGGGCAATGAACGGGCGGGCCGTTTGCTGAAACCACAATGTAAATGCAGCCCGGTAACCCAACTCAGTCACTTGTTTCTCCAAAATCGTTTCCATCAGTTTCGTCAAATTTAGGGGATGCGCATCAGTTCCAGTGTCAGGGGCAGGCTCATAATCAGGGCCTGTACAAACACGGCGTACCAGAATCCGTAGCGCATCCTGACGTAGCCGAGGTACAGACCGCTCAGTAAACCCGGCAACAGCAGCACCGGAAACAGCAGCATCTGCCAGCCGTCGAGCGAGATTTTATTTATCCAGAACAGGCCATAAAGCAGGGCCATGCCGTAGAATATCCATCGGAAATGCCGTTGCCAGAACATTTCGATACGGGCAAATACTACCGGGCGTTTCAAATACCGGCCAAGCAGGAACGACAGGACAAGCCATGCCAGCAATGCCCATAGCAGAAAGTACTCGTTCGTGGCCCGTTTACCTTCTTCGGTGAACACGCTAATCAGGATAAACAGCGATAGCCATATAGCCCCCGCCAACCGGCCCGGCGTCAGGCGCAGCATAGACCGGAATAGTCCTTCGATGAAGACCACCAGAAAGAAAACGGCCATAATAAGCGTAAGCGGGCTGAAGTGTTTACCGGGACTTGAAAAACGTAGCGAATCTCCGCCCGTGAAATAGTTGTACCCCAGCAACACGCCCATCGAGAGCAGCACCGTACTCAAAAAAAGCGGGTATTCGGCCAGAAACAGCCGAATGGTCTGTGCCGTGCTGGGTTCGGGTGCGTCGGCCATCGGCAGGACGTAGCGGGGTCGCAGGGCAAAGGTTTTGAAATTAGTAAGCATGGCTTTGGAGGGTTTAAGTAGGTTGGTCCGGTTAGTTTGTCATTCTGACGAAGGAAGAATCTCTGTGTAGAGCGGGTTATAATTAAATAGAGATTTCTCGTCCCTCGGAATGACAAACTAACTGACATGTTGCGCACCAACTTACATGAGCGAATCAGAAACGGCGGTGAGTTGCGCGGGTTTGTGCGACGGTTGCTGGTAAGCCGGGCGTGGAATGGGATGGGGTGCGGGGTTACCAACGGTGGCGGGCTGCTGACTACCCGAGTCCGACATTTCGGCGTAGGGCAGTTTTGCGTGGTTGTCGGTGGCGGGCTGTTCGTCGTCCAATGTTTTGTCGATGGGCTGCGGCTGGGCAGGGGTGGCGGGCATAACAATCGAGGTGGCGGGCTGGGCTGGGCGAACGGGGTCGATGGTGGGCGCGGAACATGCAGTGAAGGCGGCAGCGGCAACAACGAAGGCGAGGGTTTTGATGGACGTTTTCATAATTTTAACTGGTTTGAAAAGGGTTGTTTGATTTGATTTTTTGAGTGACTGACAGCGTCTCTGTCGGTTTGATGATTCAAAACAAGTCAATGTCCCTCGCCCCCTAAAATCGGTGTGACCAACCCCCGCAAGTTTGGGAGGAGCCACCCGAAGTTTGGGATGAACCGCACCAGCGGACCGACCGAACCTGCCCCGCCAAAATTTCTGTTTCTTAAGAAGTAGTATCTTTGGCGCAATCAGCAACAAACCGATGAAAACGACACACGACCCCAACAACCGCCCTAAGCCTGGCGAAGGCCTGTTCCGCTGGATAGTGGAACAGCGCAAACTCGAAGAAGACAAGCCCCACGAATGGACCGAAGAGCAGAAAGCTGCCCTTGCCGAACTAAGAAAAGAAAATGCAGAGCGAGGAACCCCAGTTATCAAGCTACAACTTCCGCTTTACAGGCGGTGACAGCAATACGTATGTCTTTGAGACAGGTTCTGGTTCATCGTACGAAATCACGTTCAAACCGTCCGGTTATCTCTTCGATGAACAGGATGCGTTTCGGGACGACGTGTACGAGTTTTCTATCAATCTGATTAGCCATAAATCGGCTCGGCTACCCCTTACCGATCCGCTGATTGCGCCAACGGTCGTGGGCGTCTTTCAGGATTTCCATGACAAGCACGGCCTTGTCGTTATTTACATCTGCGATTCGTCGGATAATCGGCAGTTGGTTCGCTATCGCAAATTCGGTATCTGGTTTCATCGGTACCGGCATCTGGGTTTTATTAAGATGGATGTGGAGATTGATGACCCTCGTGGCACCATTTACACCTCATTACTGATGCACAGACAGTACCGCTATCGCGACGAAGCCGTATTAGCCTTTCTGCGAATAACCGACCGCGAAAATCCAAAATGACCTCAGCCAACTCGTCCATGACTCCCGAAGCTATTACCGCTTTCCTCGCCGAACACAACATCCAGAAAGTGAAATACGCGGTTGCCGACATCGACGGGGTGCTGCGCGGTAAAGTCATCAGCACCCGCAAGTTTCTCGCTGGCCTGACCGACGGCTTCGGCTTTTGCGATGTAGTCTGGGGCTGGGACATGACCGACGCGCCCTACGACAACGGTAGCACCACCGGCTGGCAGTCCGGCTACCCCGACGCGCCCGTCCGGCTCGACCTCAGTACGTTTCGGCAGGTGCCGTGGGACGATGACATTCCGTTTTTTCTGGCCGATTTCTCCCACGGTGGCGAGCCATATGCGTCCGCCTGTCCGCGGTCGTTGCTGAAGCGGGTGGTGGCGCAGGGCCAGAACATGGGCTTTGTGGCGCAAATGGCGCAGGAGTTCGAGTGGTTTATGTTTCGCGAAAGTCCACAAAGCCTGGCCGACAAAGGGTTTCGGAACCCCGAACCGCTCACGCCCGGTATGTTCGGCTACTCCATGCTCCGTCCCTCGCTCGAAAGCGACTTCACCAATGCCCTGTTCGACTTACTGACCCGCTTTGATATTCCTATTGAGGGGCTGCACACCGAAACCGGGCCGGGCGTTTACGAAGCTGCCATCCACCATGACGATGCACTTCGGGCCGCCGACAAAGCGGTGCTATTCAAGACGTCGGTGAAAGAAATAGCCTACCGGCACGGGCTGCTGGCGAGTTTTATGGCCAAGTGGAATGCCGATTTGCCCGGTTGCGGGGGACACATCCACCAAAGTTTATGGAATCAGGAACAAAGCCAAAATCTGTTTTTTGACCCAACACAATCCGGTAATATGAGCGAGTTGATGCAGCAGTTCATGGCTGGTCAGTTGCATTGTCTGCCGTACATCATGCCCATGTTCGCGCCGACCATCAATAGCTATAAACGGCTCGTGGAAGGCGCGTGGGCACCAACTACCGTTACCTGGTCTATCGACAACCGCACTACGGCTCTACGGGTGCTGAACCACAAAGAAGCCTACTGCCGGGTTGAGCATCGGGTGTCGGGCGCGGATACGAACCCGTATCTGGCGCTGGCGGCTTCGCTGGCGTCGGGGTTGTACGGTATCCGGCACGGGCTGGAACTGACTATACCGGCATCCACCGGTAATGGCTACGCTGACAAACAGCACGGCACGTTACCCACCAACCTCGCCGACGCCACCCGGCAAATGGCCGACTCGCCCGTTGCCGCCGAACTGTTCGGCCCCGAATTTGTTGACCATTTCACCCGCACCCGACACTGGGAAACCCGCCAATACACGCAGCACGTCAGCGATTGGGAGTTGAAACGGTATTTTGAGATTATTTGATGCGCCCCGCCGATTATACCCATATCATAACCAACGCCTGGGCCGCTTTTGACCCCTCGCAAACGGTGCAGACCATTGAGGACATCAGTGCCCGCGTCTCCACCAATCACGTCTTCCGAATCACCCTCAATTCCGGCGACCGCATCATTGCCAAGCTATCGTACTTCGGGAAGTTCGAGCATTTTCGCGACGACCACCGCGTCATTCAGGCTCTGGCCAACAACCTGCTCTATCCGTTTGAGAATGTGCTGGCGCGGTCGCTCTCCAAAAACGGACAGGTGTTTATGCACCGTCATCAGGATGGCCTGATTGACGCGTGGGTGGTGTTTTACAAGCCCATCCGGTTTAAGCAGCGGCTCCCAAAACGACTCAGCGAAGCCGAAATTCGGGCGTTGGGAGCTGAGATAGCCAGGTTTCATTTGGCCTGTAACCGGGCGAGTCCGGTACTGCCCAAATACGC
>JBBRUB010000351.1:0-4848 GCA_038248175.1 Cytophagales bacterium
ATTAGACAAAACAATCGTTACGGATACCATAACCGCCAGCCCCACCACCATACACGACTCGCTCAGAAACTGGCTGATGAGCTGCCCCCGCACTGACCCCACCGACTTGCGGATGCCGACTTCCTTCGCCCGCTTTTCGGAGCGGGCGGTGCTGAGGTTCATAAAGTTGATACACGCCAGCAGCAGCACAAAAATGCCGATAGTGCCACAGAGCCAGACGTATTCGATGCGCCCGCCAGCATTGATCCCATTTTCAAACCGTGGCCGCAGGTGCCAGTCATTCATGGGATGTAGGAATATCGCTGGTTTGTAAGGGGTGAAGTCTGCGGGAGCGGCTTTCAGTTTCGCGTCCCTGATTTTTGCCGATACTTGCTCCATCGTGGTGTTATCTGCAATCTGGACAAATAACTGCCATGAGTTATTGCCCCATTCGTTTGCCGAGTTCTTAACCCATTCCGTATTGTTTACGTACTGTTCCCAGGGGGCAATGTAGGTCGTGGCATTGAACTCGTTATTGGGCGGCAGGTCGGCATAGACACCGGTCACTTTCAGATTGTGTTTGTTGTTGAACCTCACAATTTTACCCAGGGCTTCCTCATCGCCGAAGAGGGCCAGTGCCGCAGAAGCGGCCAGCAGGATAGAATTGGGTTCTTTCAAGCCGTTTTTTTGACCCGACAGCATGTTCAGACCCAGCATGTCGGGAGCGGCCTGTTGCATGAAGTTGCCTTCCTTCACCAGCTTCTTTTCACCATGGGTCAGGATGCCCCGAAATCGCCAGCTACTCATCACGATGTGCTTGAAATTTTCACCGTAGTCAGTACGCATCGTTATTTCCAGGGGCCGGGGAATGGCAGGGCCGGTACCAATTTCGCCGTTGAACGTCTGGCTCTGATAGACCTGCGCAATACGGTCGTGATTTTTGTGATAATGGTCGAACGTCAGTTCATCCCAGACCCACAGGCCAATGAGCATCGCTACGGCCATACCCACGGCCAGCCCACCGATGTTGATAAATGAATAGACTTTGTTGCGAATCAGATTCCGCCAGGCAATTTTGAGATAGTTGGTTAACATGATTAGGTAGGTACGAATACAATAGTTTGTTGTACCAAACGCCGTGCCGGGAAGTTAATCGACTTACTGTCAAATAAATAGGATGTTCAATTTTAGGAGAAGTGTCCATTTTCGGACATTAGCTGTCTGTTTTCGGACACCCCACCGGACTACGTAATGACCATGCCGGGTACAGGATGGAGGTAGTATGACCCGATGGGCGGCTGTTATTCCATCGCAACAGATAATAAAAAAGGTCTTCTTTTCTGGCTTTGAGCGTTAGTACAACGCCAAAGCCAGAAAAGAAGACCTTTTGGGGCGACCCGCAAAAAATGGGGTCAATTCATGTTGTAAGGGGGTAAAAGATGCTCACAAGCGGAGTAACCATTACAGACTACTGTCTTCGCGACTGGTGAAGGTGTCGCCCTGGTTGATGTCGCCGGTTTTCAGTCCTTTCGAGAACCAGTAAACCCGTTGCGCTGCCGTGCCGTGCGTAAAAGCGTCGGGGGTTACGTAGCCCTGCGTTCGCTCCTGAATACGGTCATCGCCAATGGAACTGGCCGCCCGCAAAGCCTCCTCTACATCGCCGGGTTCAAAATTGAAGTCGGTACCCTGCGCGTTGTGCGCCCATACGCCCGCCAGAAAATCGGCCTGTAGTTCGAGCCTGACCGACAGGCGGTTGGCTTCGGCTTCGCTCACGCGCTGCTGAGCTGCCTGCACTTTGTCCATAATACCCATCTGATCCTGAATGTAGTGACCCACCTCATGCGCCACTACGTAAGCCATAGCAAAATCGCCGGGGGCGTTGAACCGCCGGGCCAGCTCGTCGTAAAACGACAGGTCGATGTAGAGTTTGCCATCGCCGGGACAGTAAAATGGTCCCGACGCTGCCGAAGCGGCACCACAGCCCGACTGCGTACGGTCGCGAAACATAACCAGCGTGGGCGGGCGGTATTGCGCACCATCTTTGGCAAAAACACGGCCCCAGGTGTCTTCGGTACTGGCCAAAACCCGGCGCGTAAACTGAGCGGCTGCGTCGTCGGCCTGCGGACCCGCCGACTGCCCGGCGCGGGGCATAGTTGGGCTTTGAGTGCTTTGCCCCGACCCATTCAGAATTTCGGACGGGTCGCCACCGAGCAGCGTGACAATAATGGCGATGACAATGGTGCCAATACCTCCGCCAATGGCCAGCCCCCGGCCCCCGCCACTCCGGCGGTCCTCTACATTTCCGCTTTCGCGACCTCCAATCCAGCGCATAAATCTTTACCGTTTATGACCGACTCATCCGGCCTGGTGATGTTCAGTCTATTTGTGCCGAAAGAACGGCAAACGCCCGCAACATAGCAACCGCAGCGTCAGGATGCCGGGGTACCGCCGGGTAGCCACATCCCGTGAAAACCGAGCGGAATGTTGTGCGGCAGACGTAACCGCGCTACCATGCTGAGGTCAGCGGCATCGGCCACAACCAAATCCGTTGTTTGCGAAGGGGCGTGAAAGCGCAGGTACAGCAGCCAGGCATCGTCTTCGAATTCTGCACCCGGTTTTGGTACTACAATTGGCTCACTCGGCAGGGTGTCGGTATCGCCCCGGTGAATGCCCGTGCCGGTTAGGGTATCTATTTTGACAACGTGATCAAAGAGGGGCTTGTTGTAGGTAAATGGCTTTCCAATGCTCCAACTATACCGGTAGGGTTGACCCGTGTGGTCGGGGTGGATTTCGGGTAGTTCACCCTCGTAATCGGCCAGGGGTTGCCACACAACGGTTTTCTGGGTAAGGTCGAGCCGGTAGCGCACAAACCGGGCCGCAGCCTGGTTTTCGGGAATGTTGCCCGTCAGATATGCCTTCATCCCCGCCGATTCTGGATAATCATCGAGCCGAAGCCCGTCCACTACCAGCGTACCGTTGGTGTCCTGATAGCCGTTTACGAAGTGGAAAACAAAGCAAAAATCCGTGTGCAGCCGGTGAATGGTATTGTCAGGATCTACCACCAGCACCAGCGTCGGTTTGGCGCGGTCAACCCGGATGGAGGCCGCCGGTGAGGTCAGGCCCGCCAGCGCGCGCGGCATATCGAACGCTACCGGGGTCAGGAAAAAGATGCGGTGTCCGCTTTCGGTCAGGACAAAATCGTGGGCAAACGTCATGGCGTCCATGTCGATAGCCTGCGTTATGCGAGCCTTGCCGGTTGGGTCAACTTCGTACAGCACCAGCCGCTGTTTGGTACCCGGCACTGTGCCAAAATTGTGCAGAACGCCCGTTGTGGGATGGATTTTGGGATGCGCCGAAAATTGCATTTCGGGCGAAATTTTTCCGTCGAGCCACGAAAACGAATTGCGCAATACACCATCGTAATCGTAGCGACCCAGCGTAGCAAGCGTGTCAGGGTCAATTTGGTGTGGCCAGCCACCTTCCCAGAGGGCCAGCATCTTGCCGCCGTGCCAGATCACGTTGGTGTTGGCCGCATTCTTGAACTGCATCTTCCCCGCATTCTTCCAGAAACCGCCCGGCAGGTTGGTGCCAAACGAGCGGTAGAGCATCCGCCCGGCCTGTTCTTCTTCCAGAAACTCCCGGGTTCGTACGTACCGGTTTCGGTAGCTCACCATCTGCCCGTCGAAGCGGAACTTCGCAATCATCCCGTCGCCATCAAATAAGTGGTCATACCAGACGCCCTGATGCTGAAACCGCCCGTTACCATTGCGGTAAAGCGTTCCGGCAAGGTCGGCGGGCAGATTCCCCTCAATCAGTTCAAGCGGTATGTCGTCGTATTCGTCAGTTACCGTACGATTGGCCTGTATGTAATCGTGGAGTGTATCGGAGAACATAGTTTTTAGGGTTGGTTTAACATAGACGTCAACCGGCGTTGCCGATGAGCATGAGCGCGCCCACCGTTACGTTGCTGGTTTCATCGATCAGGATGGCTCCGCCCGTAGCACGGTTTTCGGGATACGGATCAAAACTGATGGGCTGGGCCGTGCGCAGGACCACTTTACCCATGTCGTTCAGTCTCAGCACCTTCGCATCTTCGTTATGGGCGTAGGTGTTCACATTGAGCTGGTATGCAATCCCGCGCACCGAGCAGCGCGTGCGGGCCGTACCCACCTGTAAAACGTATTTGTTGCCCACCCGAAGTTCTTTGGTATCCATCCAGCACAGCATAGCGTCAACGGTCTGGGTCGTGATGGGCTGGTTGTCAGAACGCACCAGCAAATCGCCCCGGCTGATGTCCACGTCGTCGGTCAGGTGCAGTATCACTGACTGCGATGCAACGGCTTCGGCGAGGTGATCCCCGGCAAATTCGATGGCGTCGATAATCGAAGTTTCGCCGGATGGCAGCACCGTAACGGCGTCGCCGGGCCGGAATGAGCCGCTGGCCACCTTGCCCGCGTAGCCCCGGTAGTCGTGCAGTTCGGCAGTTTGCGGACGTATAACGAACTGTACCGGCAGGCGTCCCTGCGGGAAACGGCTTTCCTTTGTGTTTATGGTATCGCTGACGTCAATGGTTTCGAGGTGTTCGAGCAGTGTGGGGCCGTTGTACCAGGGCATGAATTTGGAGCGATCCACGATGTTGTCGCCGTTGAGGGCACTCATCGGAATATATGTTACCTGCTTCACATTCAGCTTATTGGCCAGTTCAGCGTAGTGAATGCAGATATCGGAAAACACGCCCTCCGAATAGTCCATCAAATCCATTTTATTCACGGCCACCACAATGTGCGGAATACCCAGTAAGCTGGCAATGAGCGAATGCCGACGGGTTTGCTCAGCCACGCCGTGCCGGGCATCGACCAGCACAATGGC
>JBBRUB010000352.1:0-4819 GCA_038248175.1 Cytophagales bacterium
AAGCTACGCCATTGGGCCGGGTTAGATCGCCCACAAACAAGCTTACGGTCCCATCGGGTGCAATGCGATAGACACCCATAATATCGTTGGGGCCGAGACTTTTTTCGCGGTTTGGCAAGCCGTAGGGGGGGTCGGTAAAGAAATAGCTGCCGTCGGGGTGGACCGCTACGTCGTTGGGGCTGTTCAGGCGTTTGCCGCGATAGTTGTCGGCCAGTGTCACTTTGCCCCCACCCCCGCTGAGTGGCATGGCTGAAATGCGCCGGTCGCCGTGTTCGCTGGAAATGAGCCGCCCCTGTGCGTCAATGGCCAGGCCGTTGGAGCCGGGTTCGTCGCTATACCGCTCCACGCCCGTATAGCCCGACGGTTTGATGAACGGGGTCAGTCCATCTTTCTCGGTCCAGCGAAAGACGGTATTTTCCGGCACGTCGGAAAACAACAGGAAGCCCGGCTTATCGCCCTGCGGTTTCACCCAAACCGGCCCTTCAGACCAGACAAAGCCGCTGGCCAGGACTTCAATTTTGGCATCGTTCGGGAGAAGTTTATCCAGACGCTCGTCGGTTCTAACAATTTGCCCAATGGAGGGGTAAACGGGTTGCGCCGTGGCGGGATACAGCGACGTGGCAAGAAACAGGCTCAGGATGAATGGTTTTGGATTCATGGTTTTGGGGGTTTGTGCGTACAGACGCAACCCTTTGCGTCTCACCGGCGTCAGCAATATCGCAAAAGTTTCTACTTCCAGCGTGCATTGGCACAACCTTACCCCGCACCGTTGCCGCGTGTTACTTATTTTGTTGCTGACGCCGGTGAGACGCGAAGGGTCGCGTCTCTACAAGATTCGCACGGTTTGCTTTCCTACGCCGGGCATTCCGATGGCGTTGGCTCCTTCGGCCTGAATGCGCAGGGTGGTTTTGGCGTCGGACGTAAAGAACGATACGGTGGCTTTGCCATCAGCCCCTGTCTGGAGGGTGGGTGTCCAGAACAGGGTGGTGCGGTAGTCGGGCTTGTCGGTACCTTCGGGCAGTTTCTGATCATAACGGGGGGCGTAGAACTCTTTCACGGGCTGGTAGCCAGGCAGTTTGGCCACCAGCGTGCCGGGGGCAGCTTCTTTGGTAGCTTCATAGTTGGGGGAGCCGCGTTTGGTCAGAATCGAGATCACCCCGCCAGCCGCCCGCGATCCGTAAATGGCCGCCGATGCTCCCTTCAGTATATCGACCTGGTCCACATCCTGCACGCTGATGTTCATGGCCCCCTGCAAATCAGTGGGCATTCCGTCAATCACAAACAGGGGTTCGATGGCTCCGCCGAAGTTGGCCGCCCCTCTGATTTGTACCGTTGCGTTAAAACCCGAACCAGATACCTGTACCCCTGCAACCCGGCTCTGAATCACCTCCAGAATAGTGAGCCGACCGGCGGTAATCAGCGGATCGAACTTCACGGTAGCGTCAGGAGTGCCATATATTTTTCGGCTGTCAGGCTCTACATATTTTTTGGCTTTTACCGTCACTGCTTTGAGCAATACCTCTCGGTTGTTTCTAATTTGCCGCTCAATGGCCATGTACTCATCCGTCCGGCGCATGAACTCGGCATATTCGTCGGCGTTGAACTCTACCGGATTATAGGGCGGCTGTACCAGCGTAATGCGGGGCGTCAGGAGTTGATTGAGGGAGATAATAAGATCGCGGTTAGCCTTACCCCTGGTTCCCTGAATCAGCACGGTAGTGGTATCGGTAAAGTCAAGGTCGAACGCGCCAAAGTTGCCCTGCTCATCGGTTTCGCCCGCCAGAAACTGCCGCCGGGGGGCTGAGCCTGTGGTATCTTCCTGAGTCAGAATAAAATTAAGTTTTACGACTCCGCCAATATCTTTCTGGTTGGGTTTACGTACCTGCCCCGTCAGCGACAGCCCGCGCTCAACGGGGAATTTGGTAGGCGGTGGTGTACCAGCCAGCACATCAGACCAGACAAACCGTCGCCAGCCCTGGGTCATCAGTAGCAGATCGAGTTTGGAGGCCCGGTCGGTATTGAGCGGGTCGAAGTAATAAGCGGGCTGTTCGATGGTGCCGGTCAGGTCGGACGAGAGCAGCAGGTGTGAGGTAATGGTAGCCCGGTTGGAGTCAAGGTTGGGCGATAGCCGGTCGTCAACAGCCGCCGGCGAGAGGTTGGCCGGTACGGGCTTGCCATCTATGTCTGTAGTTGTGATGATCAGTTCTACTTTTTCGCGGGAACGGTACGTGGCCTTACCGGGTGTGACGGTCACGTTGATGCGGTCGTTATGGTCGATAAACACCAGCCGTTCGCAAATGGGCTGATTGGTTTCGTCGAAGAGGGTAAGCTGGGCAATGCCTTCGGGAAATTGTTTTTTGGGCAGTTGTACCACGCCCGTTTTTCGGCTGAGCGGAATCCTGGCGGCCTGAATCACCTGCCCGCGTGTCTGGGCCAGCAGCGTGAGGGCGGCATTGGGATCGGTACTGGTTTTGTTGTGCTGCACATACACCTTCAAATTATCTTTATTGCTCAGATTATCGGTCTGGAGAACGGCTCCCTGTGGCACTACTGCGGGTAATGGATACGGCGTAAAGCCACCATCCGTTTGTTTCACAAAGGCGGTGTACGTCTGTCCGGCTTCGGGTTTAAAGCCAAACATACCCATGCCGAGGTGCGTACTGGCAAAACCAATGACGGTATCTTTCTGACTGTTGAGTACAAACCCTTCTACGGTCTGCCCGCGCCCACTTGCCCCGACGGCTTTGAACGCCACGCGCCCGTCGAAACCCGCCACCAACTGTCCGCCTTCGGGCAAAAACTGGATGTCGGGCCGCGTTTGGTCTGTTTTCGTTACTGATAAAGCCGCCGACGCCACCGGATTATCGGGCCGCAGCAGCGTAATAGCTTTTGTAAAATAATACGCTTCGGACTCGTTGCGCATGAAGTTGGTGTGGGCACGCAACTGATACAGCCCGGCAGGAAGCGAATCGGGCAGGGCAAGCTGACCAGGCGCGTAACTGTCTGTGGCCCGAAGCTGCATCTGCAGCCAGACTTTGCGGGCCGCCACGTCAATTAGGTCAACGTACAGCACTCTGCTGATGGTGTCGGCAGTGTGGGTATTGCCGCCGAAAAGATACCCTTTGAGCCAGATAGTTTCGCCGGGCAGATAAACGGCACGGTCGGTATGGAGGTAGGCCTTTTCAACGGGCCGCTCCAGATTATATTTCTCAAATAATTCCAGCAGGCGGGTCAGGAAATCGTCGGCAGGAAAACGAAACGATACGAACAAAGAGAGTACAAGCAGACAGGACGAACCGGTAAGCAGCCATTTGGAAAGGTATTTGTGGGGAGACATGCAATAGAATTTGGGGGTAAGGTCCTTCGTTTGTCAGTATGACTGCTAAATTAGCACAAATCCCCTCTTCAACTATGACTGCCTCTTCCTCAAAAACCGCGCTTGTTGTTGGTGCTACCGGCCTTATCGGCAACATCCTGACTCATCAGTTACTCGAATCATCATTGTATGATAAAATTAAGGTACTGGTTCGCAAGTCGTTACCCTGGCAGCACCCGCGTTTGCAGGAAATAAAATACGACTTTGACCGTCCCAACGGATTACCCGTTCAGGCCGACGATATTTTCTGCTGCCTCGGCACGACGCTGAAAAAAGCAGGTTCGCGCGAAGCCTTCCAGAAAGTTGATTACCAGTATCCGATGGATATTGCCCGGCAGGGGCTGGCCAACGGCGCGAGTCAGTTTGCCATTGTTACAGCTATGGGAGCCGACCCCGACTCTACGTTTTTTTATAACCGCGTTAAAGGTGAACTGGAACGCGACCTGACGGCCCTCAACTACCCTACGCTGCTTATTTTCCGTCCGTCGCTCCTGCTCGGCAACCGCCCCGGCGACAGCAGACTGGGCGAACGGCTGGCCGAAGGGGCCATGCGGTTATTTTCTCCTCTGATTCCGGCGAAATACAAAGGTGTAGTAGCCAGCATAGTAGCGCAGGCCATGCTCACCACCGCCGAGCAGGACCACGAGAGCAAGCACGTGTACGAATCCGTCGTGCTACAGCAGTTTTGACAATACGCCCACATTTCTCCAACCAATCTACCAGCACTGATGCGCTTTGTTCTATGTCTGTTTCTGCTTGCTACAACGTCAACAACAATTGCCCAACCGGAACGCCGAACCGTCGGACCGCCAGACCGCCAAAAGACGGCGAGTGATCCGGCTCTCGAACGTAAACTGCAGGCTGCGCTGAGTGGTTTCCGGGGCGATGTAGGTGTGTACGTTCGGAACCTACGGACCGGCAAGACTGTGGCTATCAACGCTGATACGCTGTTTCCAACGGCCAGTACCGTCAAGATTCCGATTCAGTGCGGGGTGTTCGACAAGATCAATAAAGGTGAACTCAAGTATGGGCAGGAGCTGGTCTATCGCGATTCGCTGCACTACGACGATGGCATTACGGGGTCATTGCGCGACAGTGCCAAAATCCCGCTCAGCGAAGTGATTATGCTCATGGAAACCGTCAGCGACAATACCGCCAGTTTGTGGTGTCAGGCCCTGGCCGGGGGCGGTGCGGCCATCAACACCTGGCTCGACCAGAATGGGTTTCCACAAACACGCGTCAACTCCCGCACGCCAGGCCGACAGGCCGCGCAGAAACAATACGGCTGGGGACAAACCACCCCCCGCGAACTGGCCAGTCTGCTGGTTTATATCCGCGAAGGCCGCGCCATTAGCCCCGACGCCAGCGACGAGATGTACCGCAACCTGGGCCGTCAGTACTGGGACAACGACGGCCTGGCGCAACTGCCGCCCGACGTGAAAA
>JBBRUB010000353.1:0-4818 GCA_038248175.1 Cytophagales bacterium
AATTATCAAGAAACCTTCAAATTGTTGGGACAGTACTGGCTTCTATTCAAATGACAAGACGACAATTGTAGCCACAGACCGTAAATACGTTTTAGGCATTATGAATTGTAGAATAACAAACTTTGTGATGCAGCAAATTTCCTCCACTAAACAAGGCGGTTATTTCGAGTACAAACCTGTTTACATTGCCCAAACACCTATTCCGGCTGCTTCGCCCAATCAGCAAACAGAAATTGAAACTATTGTCAACCAAATTCTAACCGCAAAAGCCGCTGACCCAACCGCCGATACGTCAGTGTTAGAAGCCCAGATTGACCAGTTGGTGTACGCGCTGTATGGGTTGACGGATGACGAAATAGCCATTGTGGAGGGGCGGTAACGATGATTCCCCGCCGTTTCTGGCGGTTAAACAACCTAATCGATTGCAGCCTGATGGACGCATGTATCGGCGGAGGTCGTTGTCCGGGTAAATCTAAAAAACAGGAAGGCTCAACCCCGCAGGATTGAGCCTTCTTCTGTTATGCATCCGGCCCCGGTTAGGCGGGCATCAGCACCGCATCGACGGCGTGAATAACACCGTTGTCGGTATCCACGTCGGCAATAATCACTTCGGCCCCGTTCACCATCACTTTACCGTCCGTCAGGTGAATGGTAAGCTCCTGTCCGTTAACCGTAGTGGCTTTCATGCCGTCCGTCAAATCTGACGACATAACCTTACCGGCCACTACGTGGTAGGTCAGGATACCCGTCAATTGCTCTTTGTTCTCGGGCTGTACCAGCGTATCGACCGTACCGGCGGGTAAGGCGTCAAACGCGGCATCGACGGGGGCAAACACCGTGAACGGCCCCGTGCCACTCAGCGTTTCAACCAGATCAGCGGCCTTTACGGCGGCAACAAGCGTGTTAAATGAACCGTTTGAAACGGCAGTTTCTACAATATTCATGGAAAGTGATTTTGTTGTACGCAAACAGGACATTGTGTTCAGGGACTTTGTTCAGTTTAAAATAAGGAATTCACTATTCATTAACATTGACCCACCAACTTGTTCAGTGTAGCTGATTGGCAACGAGTTGATGAGCAAATCAGGCCGCTGCCGTTCGAACCCCTCCGCTGGCTCTCAAAAACATTACGCAAATTGCGTGACGTTCTTTTTTAGCGTTAATTCCTTCCAACTTGAACCGGGCTGACCGTCAGCCGTTATACCTGATAAACCCATGATACCCCCCCAATCCGACCCCAGCGTAGTTTATGATCTGCTCATCGACGCGGTGATGGAAGCCAACACCAATACATGGACCATTGCCCGGCTCAACATACAGTTTCTGGCCGATGGCGAAGACGTTGAATTTTACGGCTCCTATCTCGATGAAGCCGGTGAACCCCAGGTGCTCTCCACCGATTTCTCCCATGAGGTGACCGAAGCCCTGCAACGACTCTACAAACAGCGCGAAACCAACGGCGATGCACCTGCCAACCAGCTTGAGATGGACCTGACGTCAGACGGGCGGTTTACTACGACGTTTAGCTGGGATCAGGAGCTCCAGGATGAAGACGAACACTTTGCCAACGGCGGCACCGCACAGGCGTGGCAGGCCATTCGGGCGGCTAAATACGGCGTTGAACCCGACGGCCCGGAGGTTGATTAAACATTTGATCGGTTTCTGTGTCCAACCACCAAACGCACAAGGTGATGAAAACGATAGAGAAATGCGCCATAGCACTGGTCTGCCTGACTACCGGGTGGATCAGCGAGGGATGTGCCAGCGCACAGACCTACGGGCAGCGGGACTACGGCCAGCCCGGATACAATCAGCCCTACAATCAGCCGGGTTCCAATCAGCCGGGGTACGATCAGTCATATAACCAGCCCGGCTATGATCAGCAGTATGGGCAATCGCCGGATTTTTACACGGAACTGAACCAGTATGGCCAATGGGTGCAAACGCCCCAGTATGGCCGCGTCTGGATCCCGAACGCCGGCCCGAATTTCCAGCCCTACGCCACCAATGGCCACTGGGTTGTAACGGAATACGGCAACACCTGGGTATCGGACTATAACTGGGGCTGGGCACCGTTTCACTACGGACGCTGGTATCAGGACCCCTACCGCGGCTGGGCCTGGGTGCCGGACAACGTCTGGGGACCAGCCTGGGTATCGTGGCGGTCGGGCGGGGGCTATTACGGCTGGGCACCGCTGGGTCCGGGCGTCAACTCGTATGGGAACGTTAACATTCCGGCTCCGTACTGGACGTTCGTGCCGCAGATGTACATCACCAGCCCGAGCGTCTATAGCTACTACGTTCCCCAGCCCCGCGTGGTGAATATTTACCAGCAAACTACCATCATCAATAACGTTTACCGGGTCAACAACCGGGATTACGCCTACGGACCCCGCCGGGAAGACATCGAACGGGTAACGCGCCAGCGGGTACCGGTGTATCGGGTCGAGAACGCCGGTCGTCCCGGTCGGGCGGTGGTGCAGAATAATACCGTCAATATCTACCGGCCCAATGCAGACCGTAATCCGGGTTACAACAGTAATTCTGGCAACGGTAACAACTCCAATAGCCGGGGTAGCAGCAGCGGATACGGCAACCGTCCCCGCGGGTCGTCCGTGCAGGAAAACAACCCCAATCCGGGTACTTACGATGGTGGCCCGCGTGGTGGTGCACCTCGCGAGAACGCCCCTAATCCCGGCAATTATGGTGGACAGTCGCGCGGGAACGGGACCGACGTAATCCAGTCAAATCCGGGCAATTCCAGACCACGGGTACGCACCAACTCGTCAGACGCCACCCCGTCAACTCCGCAGGCCGACCCATCGAATTCGGGTAGCCGTGGTCGGGGCAGGTATTACGGGCAGCCCGCCGAACCGGCACAGACAGCTCCGCAGCCAGCCCCCGTAAGCCCGCAGCCGGAGCCAGCGCAGTCCCCGGCAGGGCGTAGTTTTCCGCAGGCCGAGCCGCGCGAAACGAGGCCCGAAGTTCAGCGCAGCCGGGGGGCAGACATCCAGCGTAGTGGCAGTGAGCAACCAACGTATCAGCCCGAACCCCGGCAAAACAACCGGCCTGTAGAACCGGGCCTGCCCGCCCCCGTGCGGGAACAGGGTGGCTTTCGGCAGCGCAGTGAGCAGCCTGTTCAACCAACTCAGCAGCCCGCCACCGATCCTGCACCAACGCTTGAACGACGGGGCGGATCGCGCGGCCCGCGCTAAAAAAATCAGGCATGCCGACGTTATAGAAAATCAGAATTAATGACGTCTTTTGCCTTCGTTCAACTTTATCTCTTTAACCCCAAGCGAAACCCCCGTTCCCAATGAAAAAACTCATGATTGCCCTATTCCTCGTGCCGATGGCCTGGCAGGGAGCTACGGCGCAGGATACCCCCACCGCCGATCAGGTTCTGGACAAATACGTAGCGGCCATTGGCGGTAAGGACGCCCTGATGAAAGTGACTGACCTGACCATGAACATGTCGGCAGAAACCGAGCGCGGCCCGATTATGATTACCCGCAAAAACAAACTGCCCAACAAGTTCTCGATGGTCATCAATGCCAGCGGCATGGAGGTGATGAAACAAACCGGCGACGGCACCAAAGTGCTGATGGGCGGGATGCAGGGCAGCAAGACTATAGACGGAGCCGAAGCGCAGAAGATGACGATCATGAACACGCTGTTTCCCGAACTGCACTATGCCGAAAACGGGGTAACCAGCACGGTAGTGGGTCCCGAAAAAATAGACGGGAAAGACACGTATAAGCTCAGCCACACTACCGCCGACGGTACCGCATGGACCGATAATTTCGACGCCGGTACGGGCCTGAAAGTGCAGTCGATTGTCACCACGAAATCGCCACGGGGCGAGATGACGACCACCACGGGCTACGCCGATTACAAGGAAAACAACGGCATTAAGTTTCCAATGACACTCAATCAGCAAACCCCACGCGGTGCCATGACCATGACCGTCGATAACGTGAAGGTGAACAAGGGTTTGAAAGACTCGGACTTCAAAACGGAATAATCGCGGTCCGTAGTTAGATGGTTCGGGCCGGGTGGCCGATGCCGTAAACATCCCGAACACCCCGCTTCCAGACCTCATACCTGCCGATTCCGAAGAGAAGCCCTCTTCGGAATCGTTTTTTTTGCCGTGTAGGCAGCGCAGTAAAAAAGGTACTGGAAGGCCATGATTCAGCTGCAACCTGTGGATAGCTGCTTATCTGAATCCAAAAATCAGCGGAAATAAAAGCGTCACGATTGCGCTCCACGCGGCATAGAACGGTAGAAATGAGGCCAATGATCGGCTCACCGCAGACAGATAGAAGCATCGGCACTGTGATTGAGTCTCGGATGCCATGCCTGGGCCAGCAGATTACCCGTCAGTTGGGGATATAGGGCATCAAAATTCGCGTTGAAGGCCGACCGATTACGCCGGTACAACGTTTCCAGTTACCGGGGGTTGCTGATGTTCGCGAGAATTTCCTGCTGCATTTGGTTTCGGAGAAGTTGAAGTAGGTCGTATCGCATCGGCGCACCGACTTTTGTACGAGCTACATATTCCTGATAAACGCTTCCAGTGCGTTAAGATGATCGGCGAAGGACGTACGCCCGGCATCGGTGGCGCGGTAGGTGGTTTTTGGTTTACGGCCCACAAACTGCTTTTCCACAGCGATGTAGCCCGACTCTTCCAGTGCCCGCAGGTGGGTGGCGAGATTGCCGTCGGTAAGGGCGAGCAGGTCTTTAAGATCGTTGAAACTCGTTACGTCGTTGACCATCAGCACCGACATAATATTTAGCCGGGCCTTGCTCTCAAAAGCT
>JBBRUB010000354.1:0-4816 GCA_038248175.1 Cytophagales bacterium
AGCAGCTGGGCTTTACCGCCAAAAGTCCGCGCTGGGCCATTGCGTTCAAGTATAAAGCCCAGGCTGCCAGTACCACGCTCAACACCATCAGCTACCAGGTGGGCCGCACCGGAGCCGTAACGCCGGTGGCCAATCTGACGCCTGTTTTGCTGGCCGGCACCACCGTAAAACGGGCGTCGTTGCACAATGCCAACGAAATCGAGCGGCTGGGTGTGCAACTGCACGACACGGTTTTTGTGGAAAAAGGGGGCGAGATTATCCCGAAAATTACGGGCGTTGACCTGACCAAACGTAGCGGCCAAACCATCCCGATCGTTTATCCAACGCACTGCCCCGCCTGCGGTACCGAACTAATCCGAACTGAAGGCGAAGCACACTTCTATTGCCCCAACGAGTCCGGTTGCCCCCCGCAGCGGCAGGCGCGGTTCGAGCATTTTATCCAGCGTCGGGCCATGAACATCGAGAGTCTTGGCGAGGGCAAAATCCAGCTACTCCTCGAACGTGGTCTGGTGCATACCCCCGCCGATTTGTACGACCTGACGGCTGATCAACTGCTGGGTATCGAGAAGGTATTTGCAGATGAAGAGTCCGGTAAGAAACGGGTAGTGAGTTTCCGCGAAAAAACCGTTGCAAATATTCTGACCGCCATCAAACGTTCTAAAGCGGAGTCATTCAGTGACGTACTGTTTGCCATCGGCATTCGGCATGTAGGCACCACCACCGCCGAACGGCTGGTCGATTATTTTGGTACGGTAGATGCGCTGATGGAGGCTTCGCAGGAAACGCTGGCCGGGGTGCCGGACGTAGGGCCGCGCATTGCCGAAAGTGCCTTTGCCTGGTTTGCCGATCCCGATAATCGCGCTTACATGGAGCGGCTGCGGGCGGCAGGGTTGCAGATGGCGGGCGAGCGCAAAACCATCGAAGCCGTGAGCGAATCATTGGCGGGCAAGACGTTTCTATACACCGGTAGTTTCCAGAACTACAGCCGCGAGCAGCTCGAAACCGAGATTGTGGCCAACGGAGGCAAGCTGCTGAGTGGCGTTACTAAAAAACTCAACTACCTGATTGTGGGCGAAAACGCCGGTCCGTCGAAGGTGACCAAAGCCGAAACGCTGGGGGTGCAGATGATTGGCGAAGAGGAGTTTATGGCCATGCTGACGGTGTAAACCTGCCTGACTGTAAATGCGTTAAGTTTGTACCAGACAACCCCACCAAATTATGGAAACCAACAACAGTTTTGACGAAATACGGGCCATTCTCCGAGGAATAGCCGAGACGCAGCGCGAACATGCAGACGAATTAATTAGACTGCGGGCCGAAACAGAAAAAGAATGGAAAAAAACGGCCAAAATCGTGGGTGATATCGGCAACAAGTTTGGCTCGTTTACGGAGGGGATGGCGTTTCCATCGATGGAAAAAGTCCTGCGAAAGCAGTTTGGCATGAAAACCATCACTACGAACTATAAGACCGAAGCGGGTTCCGATTCGCTCGGGATCGACGTACTCGGTCTGGCCAATGGTGACGTTAATACGGCGGTTATCGTAGAGGTAAAAAGCCATCTCAAAACCTCTGGCATCGAGCAGATGCTGAAAACACTGGAGCGGTTCCGGCGGCTGCATCCCGAACATGCCGACAAGAAACTGTTTGGCATCATTGCCTGCGTGAGCGGGTCGGACGAGAGCCGCCGGGAAGCGCAGCGGGCGGGCCTGTTTGTAGCGTCGATTCACGATGAAGTATTTGAGCTAAAAACGCCCGCCTACTTCGTCCCCCGTGACTTCTCGCAACCAGCCGTTGCGGCCTGACCCAATTTGCCGCCCGAAAATCGCGTAACTTTGCCATCCAATTAATTCTTCTGCGGCAAGTATGACCACTCACTTCCACGGCGTTGGCGTTGCCATTGTTACGCCCTTCAACGCTGATTTTTCTCCTGATTTCGACGGCTTTGGCCGCATCATCCGCCACGTTACCGAAGGGGGCGTCCGTTACATTGTTCTTCAGGGAACCACCGGCGAATCACCCACCGTGACGAAGGCCGAGAAGAGGCAGCTTTTGCAATACCTCAAAGAAAACAACCCCGGTAACCTGCCCATTGTGTTTGGCGTAGGTGGTAACGTTACGAGCGAGGTGGTGGCGGGTATGCAGGACATTGATTTTGATGGAGTTGACGCCATCCTGTCGGTTTGCCCGTATTACAACAAACCTGGCAAACGGGGCGTTATCGAGCATTTTACGCGCATTGCCGACGCCAGCCCGGTGCCGGTCATTCTCTACAACATTCCATTCCGTACTGGCATCAATATGAGTGCCGAAACCATTGTTGAACTTGCCCAGCATCCCAACATCATCGGTGTCAAAGAAGCGTCCTGCGTGATTGAGCAGTGCATGGAAATTGCCCGCGACAAACCCGACGATTTTCTGCTCATCTCCGGCGACGACGTACAGGCCGTACCCATCATCAGCATTGGTGGCGTGGGCGTAATGTCGGTGGTTGCCAACGCGTTTCCGGCGAAGTTTACGGGCATGATCGATGCGGCTTTGCAGGGTGATTTTACTTTCGCGCAAAACCAACTTGCTCATTTCCTGCGTATCGACCCGCTGCTGTACGAAGAAGGGAACCCGGTGGGTATCAAGAATATTCTGAGTCAAATGGGCCTGATTTCCAACGAAGTCCGGCTCCCCCTGATGCGGGCCTCCGACGACCTGAGCGAGCGGCAACGGGCCGTTCTCCAGCGCGACGGGTTGCTGGAACTGGTGGCGTAGCGTACACTATCTGAGCCGTTGCGGTTTGCCGGGAAATGTGTAGCCAAGCGCGAATTCACTGGCCAGACCAACGTACCGTTGCGACGCGCCTACGCCCAGTGCCAGATTCAGGTAAAAATTCCGGCGGTACGTTCGCTGAAAGCCCCACATGGCCTGTACGCTGATTCCCTGTTCAGGTGTAATAATGGCTGCTCTGGCGTCAATATGTTCTATGACCGGGGGCAGGAAATAATTGGCGCGGATAGTCAGGTAGTTGGCTGAGTTGTAGCGAATACTTTTCTCTTTCCGCAGTCTTCTCTCCAGATTATAATAATAGCGAATCCCTGACGACAAAACCGGACTGAAGTAGTAAGATGTGTATAGGCGACCATCATTGTTCCCTCCGCCCACAATGGCACCGTCCAACCGCAAACCCGAAGATAGTGTGGTACGAACACCGAGCCTGATCTCGTTGGCCACGCCTGGCGATAAGAACAGGACCCGCCAGACATTTTCGCGTAAATGGTTGATCGGATTGGCCAGACGAGTACCTGTATTTGTAGAGTCCTGCGCCTGGCATAGGGGCGATATCAGCATACAGATAAGGATGAGTTTCTTCATGACAGGTTTACGGATGTTTTTATGACAAGATTACACGCTGAAATGCATTATGTCAACTGACTGTCATTAGAAAGAAATTAGAGTTACTGCCATACAGTCAAGAGGTCCAAACCCGCTCAGGGTTTGGACCTCTTGACTGTCAATAAAGACAGCTTCTCAGCGTCGGCCACCGAGGAACTTGGAAACCAGCCAGATAAGCAGGGCCACTACAATGATGACGCCAATGATGCCTGTGTAAGCACCGGCTTTGAAAATGCCGCCGATCAGCTCACAGCCGGTGAGCGTGACGGTTAGAAAAAAGGCTACGACGGCCAGCGGTAAAACGCGAAGTAAAGCTTTCATACGAACATTGAGTTTTGTGCCGTGTCATGGACGAATTATCCCTGACGAACAAGGAAATAACCGCCACTGCCCTCGTTTGTTTGTCTATGGACTCTACTGAGGCAAGTTGGATTCAACAATAGAATGATACCAAGAAAGCTGTTCTCGGTACGTTTCCCTCCAACTTGCCGTAAAACTGAGATGGTCCTTGACCTGAGCAAAGCCTGTTTGAAACAAATCACTCAGGTCCGTGAGCTCTTTGACAAATTGCCGGTCCGCCGGTGCGGTTTGGTTGAGCCACCGCTTCACCGATTCCCAAACCTGCTCAATCGGGTTTAGCCGCGGTGGCGGACCACTCAGGACTGTAAGTGGGCAGTGGCACAAAAAAGATGCGACGCTCCCAACCCCAGGTTTCTAAACTTTTGTGCGTCCGGGTATTATGAACGGGTTGGTTCTGGAAGTGATCCCGCCAGGTCTCCCACTTATCAGCATCGACTTGACAACTCCGTCCACCGCCTTGACCGCGCCAACTGGCTAACGTTTTTTTTGAGGGTCGGTTGTGTTTGATTCCGTTTGGCCAGCCAGTGATAAAGTGTCGATTTGGGCAGATCAGTTTGCTCCGTTAGGGAGTCAATATTACCTCCTTTCTAATGAATCATCCGCACGACTAAGGCTTTTAAGTCAGCACTATAAGTTGGTGTTTCAGCCAGAACCTCAGGGAGTAAATCAGCATCATCCACACACATAAGTCAAAAAGCTAAGTTGTACCTAACCAAGGTACGATTCTAAGAAGTTATCGCAAAGTCTATACCTGATTTATTATTGAGTTTTACCAGAATTGGTCGGGAAAGTTACTCAAACCATTTATGTTGCTCGGCAATGCGGATGGCTTCTAATTTGGTATGGACGTACAGCTTATCGTAGATATTCTCGATGTGTTTGCGGACGGTGGAGAGACTGACAAACAGTTCTGCACTTATCTGCGCGGGTGTCAGCCCATTGGTGAGTCGCTCCAGAATTTCGACCTCGCGGGTGGTTAGCTCGAACGTGGCTGGCGTAAGTTGTTTAGCGGGTAGTTTACCCGCCGGTGTCGTTAAAGTGGCAGCAGACGTGGCCGTTTGCCGACGGAGGAGA
>JBBRUB010000355.1:0-4816 GCA_038248175.1 Cytophagales bacterium
AAAATCGCCAAATTTGGCAAGAGCGGCTGACGAATCAGCGGGGGTTGCTGCGGTGGCCACAGCCGATGTGTTTTTTGGGGTACCCGTTGTGCCGGATGTGGCAGTGGGCTGGGAGGTTTGAGCCGGTTTTTTGCCGGCCTGTTCTGCTTCAGGAGCAGGTTTTGGCACCAGCAGCTGATAGCCGACCAGCATGGCCATGATCAGTACGATGCCAATAAGTTGATTGCGATCCATTCAGTTTTTAAGTCAGTAATTGTTGGTCAATGAGTCATTAGTTTGATGGGGCCATGACTAACGACTCATTGACTAACAACTATCGACTTTTTTTTGCAAAAATACGCCAATCGGACCGCTTAATCAACCGTTTCGGCGGCTTCTACACGAGCGGTCTGTACCACCTCAGACCGGCGTTTTTGCAGACTGTACGTCAGGGCGGCCTTCACGAAGCTGACAAACAAGGGGTGAGGCTGCGCTACGGTACTTTTCAGTTCGGGGTGAAACTGCACGCCCACATACCACGGATGGTTGCTCAACTCCACAATTTCAACCAGTTCCGTGTCGGGATTGATACCGGTGGCCCGCATCCCGGCCCGCTCAAAAGCATCGAGATAGGCGTTGTTGAATTCGTAGCGGTGGCGGTGGCGTTCGCTGATCTGGGTTTTTCCGTAAATTTTATGCGCCAGCGAATCACGCTTGATTTTGCAGGTATAGGCTCCCAGCCGCATCGTACCACCCATATCAACCACGTTTTTCTGGTCTTCCATCATGCTGATAACCGGTGCGTCGGTGTTTGGCTCCATCTCGGTCGAGTGCGCATGTTCGATGCCCATCACGTTGCGGGCGTATTCGATGACGGCCATCTGCATACCAAGGCAGATACCGAGGAACGGAATGCCGTTTTCGCGGGCAAACCGCACAGCGTTGATCTTGCCGTCGATACCTCGTTCGCCAAAGCCGGGAGCTACCAGAATACCGTCAAGGTCGCGCAGGGTTTCCGTACAGTGATGTTCGTTGACCAGCGTTTCAGACTGAATCCACTCCAGTTTGACTTTGCACTCGTTCTCGGCTCCGGCATGAATGAATGATTCGGCAATGGATTTGTAGGCATCTTTCAGTTCGACATACTTACCCACCAGTCCGATGCGCACGTCATTGCCGGGGTTCTTGAGCCGCCCCAGAAACGATTTCCAGGCGTCCAGATCGGCGTCTTTATCATTGTAAATGTCGAGCATGTACAACGCCCGCTGATCGAGCCGTTCTTTTTGCATCAGCAGCGGCACGTCGTAAATGGTTTCGGCGTCGATGGCTTCAATGACCGAGTTGACCTGCACATTACAGAAGAGCGCGATTTTTTTGCGAATATCCATCGGCAGCGGATGTTCGGTACGACAGACGATAATATCGGGCTGCACACCGTTTTCCAGCAGCATTCTGACCGAGTGCTGCGTAGGCTTGGTCTTCAGTTCACCCGCTGACTGCAAGTAGGGTATGAGCGTGAGGTGAATAACGAGCGTATCGTGCTCGCTCAGTTCAAACTTGAGTTGCCGCACGGCCTCTACAAAGGGCAGCGACTCGATATCGCCCACACAACCGCCAATTTCGGTGATGATGATATCGTAATCGCCGTTGTCCTGAAGCCGGAAATTTCGCTTTATTTCGTCGGTAATATGCGGGATGACCTGCACGGTTTTGCCGAGAAAGTCGCCTTTGCGCTCGCGGGTGATGACATTATTGTAGATGCGCCCGGTGGTGATGTTGTTGGCCTGCGAGGTAGGCCGGTTCAGGAAGCGTTCGTAGTGGCCGAGGTCGAGGTCGGTTTCGGTCCCGTCGTCCGTTACGTAGCATTCGCCGTGTTCGTAGGGATTGAGCGTACCGGGGTCGATGTTGATGTACGGATCGAACTTCTGGATTGTTACCGTCAGCCCGCGCGACTGGAGGAGTTTGGCGAGCGATGAAGCGATGATGCCTTTGCCGAGTGAGGACGTCACCCCACCGGTGACGAAGATGTATTTAGCAGATTTTGGTTCCGTAGTCGCCATGATGCAAAGTGTAATTGGAAGCGTTACGGGATATAAAAGTACGAAAACTTTTGCGGCTTCGGGCAGACCGGTCTGGCAAAAAATTAGTGCGGATGGGTAAGCGGCTGGTGGTCAGAATACAAAAAATCGCTAAAGCCTGCCCTGTGCGGGTGCTTTTGAATGCCTGAACCGGCACTTATTTCATAATCGGGAACTGCCATGATACGTTCACACATATGCAGTTTATCATGGTGTCAATTTTCAGGCTGAACGTAGCTGAATGGCCCATAAAACACGTTGCTGTTGCATAAGTCAGCGAAGCCTGCGTATGTTTAGGGTATGAAAATCCTGCCCGCCTTTACTGCCATTATCCTGCTGGCCATTGCCCATTCTGGCTTTGCCCAGCCCATTACCCCAACGCGCCAGCGCGAATGGATTTACGAACAGGCTCCTTTCCCGGAATGTCATGCGTCAACGCTGGCAGAAACAGGCCAGGGCATTGTTGCCGCCTGGTTTGGTGGTACTCGCGAGCGTAATCCCGACGTGGGTATCTGGGTGAGCCACCGTAAGGGAGATCGCTGGACATCACCCGTTGAAGCAGCTACCGGTCTGCCCGCCGAATCGGGCGAGCGCGGGGGGCGTGGTAAGCGACTGCCGTGCTGGAATCCGGTGCTGTATCAGATTCCCGATGGTGACCTGCTGCTGTTTTACAAAGTCGGTCCCAGCCCTTCTACGTGGTGGGGTATGCTGAAACGATCAGCCGACGGTGGGCAGACCTGGTCAGCCGCCGAACGACTGCCAGACGGTATTGTGGGGCCAGTCAAGAACAAACCGGAGCTGCTGCCTTCGGGGGTTTTACTATGCCCTGCCAGTTTAGAAGACCCTAACTGGCAGGTTCATTTTGAGAAAACCACGGATTGGGGCAAAACCTGGATCCGTACCAAACCCATTAACGACGGCGTTACCGACGGGGCCATTCAGCCGAGCATTTTGATTCATCCTGACGGAAAACTTCAGGCACTTTGTCGCAGCCAGAAAAGCGGCTTTATTCTGCAAACCTGGTCTGACGATGGGGGCAATACCTGGTCGCCCCTGCAACCTACCACCCTCCCCAACCCCAATTCCGGCACCGATGCCGTTACGCTGGCCGACGGCAGGCATGTGATGGTGTACAACCCGGCTTCGCCCACGCCGGGGAAATGGGGTGGCCCCCGCACACCGCTCTACGCGGCAATTTCGCCCGATGGTGACAGATGGACCACCCTCGCCGTACTTGAAAACGAGCCGGGCGAATACTCATACCCCGCCGTGATTCAAACCGCCGACGGGCTTGTTCACATCACCTATACCTGGAAACGGCAGCGAATCCGGCACGTTGTCATCGACCCCAACCAATGAGTATTTCGGTAGCTGAGGGGGTATCTGAACGGGCAAAAAGGCCGGAGTTGCTCGCTTTCCGCCGGGTACCCGGCATTTCGGCATTTTATTTGCAGGTAGCTGAGCTAATCTCCCTCTGATCCTATGCGATGCCTTCTGCTCCTTTTTTGCGTCCTGACTGGCCTGACCACTTTCGCCCAGAAAGTGCTGACCAAAGAAACGCTGCCTACCCTGTTCTCGCTGACGGCGGTCGATGAGCAGACAGCGGCTGAACTGCCCGCCAAATTCACGGTGCGGGCGGTGTTTGCCAAAACCAAATGGGAAGGAAAAAGTGAACCCGGCAAAGGCTTCGACCTGACGCTGAAACAAACGGATACGCTCTACGTCATTGCGGCCTCGCCGGGCTACTACGAAAGCGAACTCGTGATGCTGGTCGATTGCGACACCTGCTCCGCCAAAGGCTATGGCTATGCCGTACAACTTGAAAAAGCGACGCCCAAAGCCGACAGCATATTTCAAAACCTCGCCGTAAATCAGGCCTTCCGGCTCGATAATGTGTATTTCGATCAGAGCAGCTATGTGTTGCGGCCACAGTCGTTTCCGCAGTTAGACAAACTGGCCAAAACGCTCCAAACCCTGCCGGGACTGAAAATTGAGATTGCGGGCCATACCGATAACGTCGGCGACCGGCGGCTGAATCAGGCCCTGTCCGAAAATCGCGCCAAGATCATTACGTCCTACCTCGTTCGGCAGGGCATTGCCGAAAACCGGCTCCGCTTCACTGGTTACGGCGATAACCGCCCGGCAGCCCCAAACGATTCGGAAGCCAACAAACGAAAGAATCGGCGCGTCGAATTCGTTGTCTTAGTGATGTAATTCGTAGCCCGAACGTGGATCGCACCGGCGCACCAGTCCGGGCCACAATCAAGACAATGACCTATTTCGTTAAACCCAGCTCTGTTGTTCGCGAAATCTGGGGCGATGCCGACGTGATTTTGCTGATTTTTGCGGGATCGGCGGCTGAGTTTGCCCTGAACCGCGCCGTGGACTGGCTCTTTTTTACCGGCAAACTCCCCGCCGATCCTATTGCCCGGCTATTCTCGACGGTTCGCTACGCGCAGGACATCGTGTTTTTGCCCGACGCGGAGGCCCGGCAAGCCGTTGCCCGGATGGGAGCCATTCACGGTACAGTCGAGCAAAAACGCGGGACTACGATTCCCGGCTGGGCCTACCGCGATGTGCTGTATATGCTGATCGACTACTCGGAACGGGCCTACGAAACTTTGCACCGCCCGCTTACCAACCCCGAACGCAACGAACTGTACGCCGTTTTTCGCAACGTGGGCGTGGGCATGAACGTCTCTGGCATGGATTCGCCCGGCGTGGATTCGCCCGGCGTGGATTCGCCCGGCGTGGATTCG
>JBBRUB010000356.1:0-4812 GCA_038248175.1 Cytophagales bacterium
GGTTGAGCGGAGCCACCATGGTGTAACGAAGTTCGTCGCCGTCGGGGTCGGTACCGCCGAAGGGAAAGGTAAACGGCTGGTTTACGCAAACGTACTCGCCATTTATGGGCGGAAACCGGGGCGACGAGTTGGTAAACAGCCGCCCGTTCTGAAGCAGAGCCGGAAACTCCAGATAAAAGGTGTAACCTGTTTGTACGGCATCAACAATGTTGGTGATACTGGCATTGCGGTTTCGGGTCTGGTAGGAGATGTAATAGCCGCCGGGGTCGTTGTAGGTAGCGGGGTCGAGCTGTACGTCGGCGGCAAACGTAGCAACAATAAAGCGCAGGTTCCGCTGATTGGCGCAGGTTTCGTTGGCATAAACAACGCTCTTTCGCTGACCGGTTTCGCGTACTGAGAACGCAGTCATCCGCAGGTTATCGCGCCGACGGAAAATGCCGAGTACACCACCCGTTTGCTGATCGGCGCGTTGTCCGGCTTCGAGGTAGTTGGTCACGGTAATGCGGTACGCGCCCGGACTGGTACCCAACGCCTGCATCTCTATCTGCCCGCCTACCTGGTGTGTGGCCCAGGCAAAAGCGGGGGTGAGTAGTATCCAGAAAAAGGCAATTAAGCGTTGTATAGGCTGCTCCATAACTCTGGCCGTTTCTCCTCTTAAAAGTACTGATAATCTCAGTTTTACGTTACACGCAGCCAAAAAAAGAAGCGTAGCAGAGGAAGGTTTTCGGTGAGCGTGCGTTGGCAGGTAGCAGGAGAAACCACAACTGAGTACCTTTAACGTGTGGTGTTAAACCACTTTGCAGACAAATTGTCTATCTCTATAAAACCACTTGATCTATATGTACTTTGCCGAACAAATAACCCGCCGTGAGGCACTCAAAGCCGGGGCACTTGTCTCCGCCGGTATGCTTCTCTCCCGTTTCGACGCGCTGGCCGCAGCTCCCAAAAAGGTGGGACTGCAACTTTATACGCTCCGTGCCGATATGGCCAAAGACCCCAAAGGCACCCTGAAACAGGTGGCTGGCATCGGCTACAAAGAAGTAGAATCGTTTGGGTATGCCGATGGTAAATTCTTCGGTATGACGCCCACCGAGTACAAAGCCGTGCTGAGCGACCTCGGTTTGTCGGCTCCAAGCGGTCACTATATGACGGGCAAGGTAATGAAAAGCAAAGGCTCTCTGACCGACGGCTGGCAGCAGGCCGTTGACGATGCCGCTGCACTGGGTCAGAAGTACATGGTCTGCGCGTACCTGTTCCCACCCGAACGTACCAAACTCGACGACTACAAACAGTTTGCCGATCTGTTCAATAAATCGGCGGAGATGTGCCGGAAGGCGGGGATGCAATTTTGCTATCACAACCACGATTTTGAGTTTAAGGAACTGGAAGGCCAACTGCCTTTCGATGTGATCCTGAGCCAGACCGACGCCAAACTTGTGCAGATTGAACTCGATTTGTACTGGGCTACCTTCGCCGATCAGGACCCCGTCGCGCTGTTCAAAAAGCATCCCGGCCGGTTCCCCCTCTGGCACGTGAAAGACATGGAAAAAACGACAGAGCGTGCCTTTGCCCCCGTCGGTACGGGCAGTATTGACTTCCAGCGCATTTTCAACGCCCGCAAAACGGCAGGGATGAAACACTTCTTTGTGGAGCAGGACGTAATTAAAGGCCCGCCGATGGAAGCCATTGCCACCAGTTACAGGAATGTGGGAAAGCTGAAGGTATAATAAAAAAATCCCCGGCATAAACGCCGGGGATTTTTTATGAACTCACTACCCGTATTCCGGCTTTGACCGCTTCTACTTTTTCTCGCAACGCCACCAAATCCTGTTCCATGACCGTGATGTGGCCCATTTTGTGGAAGGGTTTGTTTACATATTTACCGGCTTTACAGCAGAAGGCTACAAACATGATGGAATATTTTTAGTTTTACTTCATTCATCCCAGACTGAAATAAACGATGAGATGCTAAAATGTATCCTTATTGCTAAAAAAAAGTTGCCCTGTAACTTTTGGAGCCGCGTACTAACCGATGCCAATTACCAAACCCTCAGTTGCTGGACTTCCGTTGACGATGCTGTTCGTGAAACCACTCAAAATCAACCGGATTTACTCCTGACCGAAATTGACTTTGCTGCTAATCAGGGCTTTGAAACCGCACGGCAGGCCATTGCTGCCCGTCCGGGACTGCGCTGCATAATGGCCCTGCCCGCCGAAGTTATACACTATACGCAGTCTGTCCAGACCGACATCAGCGGCTACCTGCCCCACGATATGGACGACCCAGCCGAACTGCTGACCTGCATAGCGCAGATAAGCCAGGGCTACCGGTACATCAGTCCGGTATTTTGGGACGCGCTACAATCCCCGTCCAGCCAACACATGCAACTTATAAGTGGGCTGACTGACCGGCGAAAGCAGGTCTTACGACTCGTAGCAAAAGGCCTGACTGCCCGTCAGATTGGGCTGGAAATGAACATTGCCGAAGCAACCGTGCGGCACTACAAAGAGGAGATCAGCAAATTACTGGGCCTGAGCGGCACGCACCAGCTAAAAATCTTTGCCGGCTCGGTAGCTCACCTGCTGGGATAGGTAATTACGCTACCGCACCGGGCAAATGCGCCCATTCATCAGGCAAAAAATGGGCAGTTTTACCTATTGCGCCGACATGAAAAGAAGAAGATATTTGACACAGTAAAGCCGCTCTCGCCATTGGACCGGATAAAAAGCGGCTTGCTGTGGCCTCATGTCTAACTAAAACCGATTGTAAGGTATGAAAACAAGGCAATTATACCCGCTACGGTCGATGTTCGCTTACTACAACTGGATTGGTAACGGCTGGTCTGACGGCTACGACTATCTGGCCGGTCAATCGGAAAGTGAATGGTGTAATTTGATCGGATCTGGCTATACGATTACTCAGACGATTAGTCAGTACGAGTTTATTGGGGAGAACTTCGATGACTACATCAACTGCGTGGGCAACACGGGACAACCCGAAGTGTGCGAGAGTCAGTACTTTCAGTGGGTACAGCGTCAGGTGCCGGTGTTTATTCGTGATCAGTCCGACGGCTTGGTGCCGCGCCGGTCGCAGATTGCCGAGAACACTGCCTGGAGCAACAACGCCGAGAAGTATGAGCTACCCAACAATAACCATATCGAGATGCTGAACAGCGATCAGTCGAGACAGGAGTTGAATCGCGCATTTGATGGTGACAGGGGTGGTAGTAGCTTTTTTATTCCACGATGAGAGGCTCGGTCACGATAGTAACGGCCCTGATATTGGCCGTTATTACCCTTTCATGTCATAAAGAAATTGACGCGGAAGAAACAAGAGATGAGAAGGGAGTAATCGTATCTAAGAAGCCAATCTGGCAATTACCAGCGTCCTCCGACACAAAGGAAGTAGAAACCAGAATTGGCTACTCACTGCTTGTGGATGGGTACGTTTTGGATAATTATTCGTCTAACCCGGCCAAAGGCCAACTGAGTATGACATTGCGCAATCCTGAAACAGGTGTGCGGAAGTGGGATTGGAATGATATAATTAAAGATTTTGAACCCGTTTCGATTGGTCGGAAATCGGTCTTCCAGTTTGAAAACTACTTATTCTATAATTACGGCCCCCGCAACTATTGCATAGATACGCGTACAGGTCAAACCATCTGGCGTAAGTCAACGGGCTATTCAGCTTTCCCCACTGCGGCTATTCTGGGGTCAGTTTACTTCACTAAAGGTACTCCACAGGCGTTGCAGGATCAGTACATTGTGGAGGACCGGGTGTATATAGGAGACGTAAGAACCGGCGTGGAGCGGGAACTCATCATGCCTACCTATAGCCGCAAGAGCATCCGCCAGGCAGCCTCCTGGAATCAGTGGGTCGGTCTGATTCCAGACATACAGCCCATTGTTGACGGTGGCGATACGTTGCTGTTGATACCCTTCAATGAGACGGCTCCCCTTGTCAATCAATACGAAGCCTACATTGGTCTCTACAACATGAGCCAAAAGAAGTGGGTTTATGAACGCGAACGACTGAATGAAAAGTGGACTGAAGGTTTCAACACATCCTGGTTGACACTATCGGGCGACAAGATGTTTACCATCCTCAACAACGCTATCGCCTGCTCCAACTGGCGCACGGGTAAACTAATCTGGTTCAAAGCTCTACCCAGTTTTGCCGCTATCCCTACGCCCATTGAGGACAAGTATCTGGCTATCTTCAGCACCGATAGCCGACTGTTCCTCTTGGATATTAACACCGGCCAGGTCATCTGGGAGAAAGACCGGGAAATCATGGGAAGCACGAGCCAGATGTATTACGATCAGGGCATATTATACTATCTGACGGCCAACCTAAACGCCATTGAGATACCGAGCGGCAAAAAACTATGGGATATTCCTTCGCCAACTACTGGTAAGACGGACGGTCACTTCTGGGGTTTCATTGTTGGTAGTCCCGGCAAGAATGGGGAGAAGGGGCGCATTTTTACCCGCACGGGGTATCACACGTACTGTTTTGAAGCTATAAAATGATGAAAAATCCCGGCGTTTGCGCCGGGATTTTCTTATGAACTCACAACCTTAATTCCCGCTTTTACTACGTCCACCTTTTCGCGTAATGTGGCCAGATCGATATCCATGACAGTGACGTGGCCCATTTTGCGGAAGGGCTTGGTTTGGGCTTTGCCGTAGAAAAATGGGAATACGCCGGGCATGGTCAGCAGGGTTTCCAGTCCCTCATACACCGCCAGGCCGGTATGCCCGTCCTCGCCCAGCAGGTTGACCATGGCCGCGGGCTGGTAGGCGGTA